>CADCOS010000055.1 GCA_902803165.1 uncultured bacterium
AAGTAGGGTTGACTTTAGTCAACTTATTCAAGATATTTGGTAGACTGAAGTCTACCCTACCTGCTATTTTTATGCGGACTTAAACGGAAACATTGTTATAGCAAAACTTTTTATTTTCACGTTTTATGACATATATGAAAATAAATGTGATTGAACAAATTTGCTATAATAGTTGTTGTTTTGGCGGGAAAAACAAATATTCAAATATGGTTGAAAAACTGTCGCCAAGAGATATTTATTCCGATATTAAGCCTGAAGAATTTGTCGAGTTAAGAAATATTTATAATAACTTATGGAAAAATTTAGACTTACCTGAAAATCTCAAACCGAGATTACAGTTTAAAGCTATGCTATCTAATATGGCTTTCTCCATTAGTGATTACACGATTTATATTGAAAAAAGGCTATCGCCTTTTAAAATGAATTATAGAAATAAAACAGGTAAAAATGAATCAATTTTACGACACGAAATCGAACATGTCAGACAAATATGGGATATTATAAGATTTGTTGGTGCAAACAATATGGCTGAAGAATTCAAGAACCAAAATGGTTTTAATATTAAACCCTCTTTATTAAAGAAAATGCATGAGATAGAAAATACATTAGGAAGAATTACACCTAATTCAGCAGAATATAATAAAGCACAGCAATATTTAAATGCATTTAAAAATTATCCCGATACAAGCAAATATTATGGAATAAGCATTAAAGAATTAATAGAACATTTAAGGTATAAAAATAATTTATTGGAAAAACAAGCAAGAAAAGAAGCAAATAAATATAAGCCAACATTGACTAAAACTGTCAAAGTAGCAATAAAAGAATTTTTTAAATTATTGTCATATTAATTTTTCTCAAACATATTGTTACTTTTTCTCAAACCACGTGTTAATTTACAGGCAGCAAGACGAAGTCTTGCACGGTTCGAGCGCGAGTGAGCGGAGCGGATTTGCGGACGGCATTTATGCCGGATAGCGAACAGATTTTGTTGACAGGTACAAAGTACCGAAAACAAAACTCTGTGAGCGTGAAGCAAATCCAAGACAGTGCGGAGGAATTTTGCGGAGTGATGAAATCACGAAAGCAAAATCCGAAGACACGTTCAACGCGAACAGGTCAAGACAATCCCTATTCCTCCTCCATTTAAAAGCCACATTGTGTGGCTTTTTTGTTGTATAGGAATAGAGGATGAGAACCCTATTGAAGGTTCAAGCGACCTGTGAGCGGAGTGCGGAGTGTTTTGTACCTTTTTTCAGGACATTTGCTCGGAAGAAAATAAGCGTGCTGTCATGCTGAACTTGTTTCAGCATCTTGCAAAAGTGGCGTGTTTACTATATTTTGGAAAGACACTGAAATAAATTCAGGGCGACATTATGGTCGGAAATAGGTTGAGTAAAATTGTCCGAAATGTCCGGTTTCGGTAACAAAAATGTCCGATTTTTGCACCCTTTTTGCACATATTTGTACTCAAACGTTTTTGTTAGGTTGAAAACCAAACCTACTACAGCCATTTTTCCTTAAATTGTTTTTCAAATTCAGGAGTCCATCCGATAGATTTTTTATCTTCTGTAGTCATTAAATCGTACATTTTTTTGACAAATGATTCTGTATAATCTACTACTTCAATAAAATCCCGGGATAACCTGACTCTTCCGTCAAAATTCAGGTTGACCATTGCGTTTATAATAGCAGCAGAATCTCTTGTCCCAACTGTATAACCGCTCATATAGATGTTATCTTTTTGCATCTCTTTTACAAAATCAATTAAATTGTCTTTCTTTTCTTTATTTCGATAATTATTTGAAACTAAATTTTCATGAACAGAATAGCCATAATATTTAAATCCTGCATTTTCAACAAGTTCTTTGTATTTCCCGCCAATATAATCTAAGTCAATAACTGTTTTTATCCCTGCCTTTTTAAGTATTTCTAAACATGTCGGATTACAGCTGCATCTATCAGCATAGGTACCATCATATAATCCTGACCCGATAAAAATATTTGGTTTATAGAATCTTGACCTTGATAATTCAAAAACATAATCAACAGGCAATTTAAAAACCGGACTATTAATTTTGTCTGTGTGAAAAACTTCAGTGATAGCTTTTGTATCAGGAGCAGGAGGTAATTTTACATTCTTACCTTTAAAATATGGTGAAGAGCTGCTATTGTTTTTAATTGCGTCGATTTTCATTTATGTACTCCTTAAAATATGCTAATATTATACCAAAAACATTTAAAATTTTTTTTTGCCAATTAAATTTGAAAATTATCAAAAGTGTTGTTAAAAATTCTCAAACCGACTGCTCTTTTACAAAAATCCCAAAGTCAAAACACGGAATTGCCGTTCAACGCAAGCGAACAAGAGAATCCTGTTTTGGTAACAAAAATCTCCACAATAAAGATTTTTCATGCAATAATTACACCCTAGATAACTCCATCAAATTCGTAGCGTAACAAATTTGAATATTCAGCTTCATGACGTTTTAAGTATTTTTTGTATTCCTCAAATTTTCCATTTAATGCCAATTTAGTTTTCAACTTATGAACGGCGCGTAATCTGCGAACTATTTTTATGGCTTCTCTTATATCATCAGGTGAACCATTTAGGGTTCTTAAGTCCATTTTGAATATATCATTGCCCTTTTTAACCTGTTCAATCAGGATTTGTTCGGATTTGGAATAAGGATTACGCATACACCAGTTCCATTCTTTTCCGATTCTATCTAAAAAGGTATATAAATTTTGTCTGAACAATTTGTCCTGAAGGTCTTTTTTGCTAAATAAATCATTTTCAACAACACCACCGACATCTACTAAAATATTATTTATTTCATTGTTTCTGATAGCGGCTGCATAATTGTCGTTATTAACCAGCGGATAATACTTTTCTCGAAAGCCGCTAATTGGAGCCTTAGCTCTTCTTATATCAGTTTTGTCTATAAATTTTGAAAGAATATATGCACCTTCCGGATAATCATAATCGCAAAATCTTGCCATGAAAGGTTTTGCCACACGACCATGCGGTGATTTTTTATAAACCCAAAAAACTTTTTGTGGCTCTGCGAACTGGCTGTGGTCAGGATGTTTTGCACTATAACAATCCTTTGTCGGAGCCTTAAATGTTGATAGTGCATAAGAATAATCACCAACATTCAATTTTTGACAATATTTAAATCCACCTTCGCCTTCAAAATTAATTGTTATATCATTTCTTTTTAGAATTTTTTTTAGCGCCTCAACGAGGGGGGGTAATAATTTATTAAAATCAGATGACTTTTCTGTGTCTATTGCAAATTCATAAAAGGTTTCATCAACCTTTTGTGTTGCTGATTTATACTCGTCTTTAGAAAGGTTTTTAAGCCAGTCAGCGGGTAATGAACCAATACGCTGTTTAGCCCAGCTGATATCTTTTAAATATTTATGTATATCTTCTGCATAAACATTGTTTCTTTTAAACAAATGAAACAAATTATATTCATGATTTAATTGTAATTTCATAGCAACAATTATAAAAACAGTAAAAAATTTTTTTTGCTATGTTTTTTAAAATTTTCTTAAACTCCACGTTAAAAATACTCAAACAAACAGTTCTTTTAAACTTGCAAAGCGAAAGCTTTGCAAGGGTTCGAGCGACCTGTGAGCGGAGCGGATTTGCGGACGGCATTTATGCCGGATAGCGAACAGATTTTGTTGACAGTTACAAAATACCGAAAACAAAACTCTGTGAGCGTGAAGCAAATCCAAGACAGTGCGAAGGAATTTTGCTGAGTGATAAAATCACGAAAAATAGTAGATCAGGCACTGCCTGACACTAAAATGCTGATATTAAAGTTATTGTCAAGCAATGCTTGACATACTTAATTACCTTTTTTCGTGATTATGTGATTTCGCTTCGCTCCGTGATTATGTGACCGTGAACTGCTTCTTATCCACTTAATCACCTAAGCACGATTATTCACCGGATTCTTCGGTTGTTTCACTCCCTCAGAATGACGAGACATCACCTATTCACTTTTAATAGGTAATTTGGTCGGAAGGTAATAGGTATGCTGTCATGCTGAACTTGTTTCAGCATCTTACAAAAGTAGGTCAGTTTTAGTCGGGTTAAAACCTGACCTTATAATTAAATTTCTCAATATACTTAATCACATGGTCACCCAATCATCTAATCACTCTGTCACCTGATAATCAATTCAATACAAAAAAAGCGGTTTTGAATAAAACCGCTTTTGTATATTTTAACATTTTATGAAATTGCAGATTAGTTTTCAAATGCCCATCTTGCAGCAT
>CADCOS010000056.1 GCA_902803165.1 uncultured bacterium
CAAGCCTTCATATAAACATTAAATTCATCATAAGTTTTATCCTCATCAAACATCCAACAAATCAAATTCCACAAATCTTCCTGCTCATAAACATTAGAGTGGTTAACTGCAAACGAACGTTTTTGACCGTTTTTTTCCCTGCATTTTATTGTTTTTCCATCAGATGCCAGAATAACAACTATATGACTATTCGATAACCGTAAGTTTCTGTTAGGATTTTTATATGGTGTTAAAAACTTTGAAGCGTGTTTTAAAGCCTCTTTTCTGTTATAAGAAGAAATATCTGTTGATGAACGACTTGCTTCATTAAAATCACTCTTCATTAAATCACAAATTGATGCCGTACTGATGCCTACAATTATAGTTATAAAAAATAGCGCCGCAGACTGAGTATGAATATACAATTTTATTGCAATGATTACTGATAAAATTTTTATAATAGACCATCTATCCATGTAAATATTTTCTTCCTACAAGTTCATCAGGTAAAAATTGCTGATATTCATCAGGATGATAATGTGAATACAAATACCCCTTTCCAAACCCGTATTTTTCCGCATCCTTGTAATGGGCATCTCTCAGGTGCATTGGCGGAGGGAAATCATTACCTGATTCAATATCAGCCAAAGCTGTATCTATTGCCAAACACGCTTTATTTGATTTCGGAGCCTTGGCTACATATATAACAGCATTAGCAAGAGGAATTCTGCCTTCGGGAAGTCCTATTATTTCAACTGCTCTATAGGCATTAACCGCTATATTCATTGCATTAGGATCAGCTATTCCGACATCCTCGGCTGCACAGACTATAAGTCTTCTTGCAATAAATCTTGGATCCTCTCCCGCTTCTATCATTTTTGCCAAATAATATATTGCAGCATCAGGATCCGAACCCCTCAAGCTTTTTTGGAAAGCTGAAGCACAATCATAGTGTTCTTGCTGTGAATATCTTGTATTCCTTTGCTGCGTTATACTTTCTAAAATATCAACAGTTAATTTTCTCGTATCATTTGAAAAATTACTTGCGAAATAAGAGTTTTCAACAAGATTTAACCCGCATCTCGCATCCCCTCTTGCTATATTTATTATAAACTTGACAACTTCTTCATCATACTCTATCGGCTGATAAGTTTTTTCCAAATATTCAAATCCTTTATTTATAATTTTTTCCATACTTTTATCATTTATCGGATTCAGCCTTATGACTTGAACTCTTGATAAAAGCGCAGGTACAATTTGAAAAGAAGGATTTTCTGTAGTCGAACCTATCAAAAATAACGTTCCGTTTTCCAAATGCGGAAGTAAAGCATCCTGCTGTGTTTTGGAATATCTGTGAATTTCATCTATAAAAAGAATTGTTTTTTGCCCTGCTCTTAAAGCCTCTCTTGCTTTTTCGACAGTTTCTTTAATTTCTTTTATACCTGAAGAAACTGCTGAAAGTTCTATAAACTGCGCATTTACCTTTGTGGCAATGAGTCTTGCGAGGGTTGTTTTACCGCAGCCGGGAGTCCCCCAAAAAATCAAAGAAAACAACCTTTGAGTTTTTAGAAGATTCAAAAGCGGCGAATTAGGAGAAACAACATTAGACTGACCTAAAAAATCATCTAATGTTTTTGGCCGCATTATCTCCGCTAACGGAATCTGTTTATTTGCTTCCTCAAGCTGTGTTAATAAATTCATGATTCTATTTTAGCACAAATTAATACTAAACACATTTACCATATATTGTTATTAATGCTATAACTGCATCATAATACTAAAATAAAAATGCACCGCAAAATATGTGGTGCATTTTTATTTAATTATTTACATGCCTGAAATATTAAAACCAATTACAAAAAGATTCCGAGCAAAGACTTTTTTCTAACTCCTGCATAATATTAACCCTTGTCATTTCATAAGTTATAGGTGTAACAGAAATCTTATTATTTCTAACTGCGGAAATATCAGTATTTGCATCATCAGGTTCTGTAATAAGTTCACCTGCCATCCAATAGTATACCTTTCCTCTCGGATCTATTCGTTTTTCATATTCATCAGTAAACATTCTGCTTCCGAGTTCTGTTACGGCAATACCTGCTATATCATCTCTTTCAAGTCCCGGAACATTTATATTCAATATTGTTTTTGGAGGTATTTTGTAAGTATCCAATTTGTCGATAAGTTCTGCTATAAACTGAGCTGTTACTTTAAAATCTTCATAATCGGTTCTCATACTTGCCAAAGATGTTGCAATACTCGGATATCCCATCATTGCACCTTCCATTGCACAGCTTACTGTTCCCGAATATAAAATATCAGCTCCCAAATTAGGACCGTGATTTATTCCGGATATTACCAAATCAGGTTTTTCATTTTCATCTAATATTGCATTTATCGCCAGTTTTACACAATCTCCCGGTGTTCCTGTTGTCATCCAACATCGTTTAGCACCATACTTCGGATCAACTTCTTCCACCCTAAGCGGTGTATGCAAAGTTAAAGAATGTCCCGCTGCACTTCTTTCTCTGTCCGGAGCTACTACATAAACATCATGACATGGGGCTAATGCTTCAATCAAAGCACGAATTCCGTTTGCCAACAATCCGTCATCATTTGAAATTAAAATCTTCATCAGACTATCCTCTTTTGCTATCTAATAAACACTATCTATTATAATTATAACAATAATTTATAATAAAGTATAGTGTACAACTTTAATTTCTTTTCACAACTTCTAATTCTGAATAATCGTTAAGATATGGTAAATGGTCTTCCGTTATAAGTTCTCCCGGGAGAAGTACTGAAATTCCCGGAGGGCATTCCGCAATAACTTCAGCAGAAATTCTGCCGATTGCAGCCTCTTTTTTTACAACTTCTTTTTCCGAATAATATGCATCCCTCAAGCTCATCACAATTTGAGGCTCTAACATCGGCATATGCTTTCGATTTTCTAAATAGCAAATATCGGTATAGTTATTTGATGCAATTTTCTCCAAAGCATCAGCCAAATACTTAAAGTCAGAACGTTTGTTACCAAGATTGCAAAGCAACAGTACACCAACATCAGAAGCGGATTCGACTTCTATACCGAAATCTATCTCTAAAATTGATTCAAGTCTCTTACCTGAAAGTCCGTCTATTTTTATAAATACTTTTGTTACATCCGTCATATATCCGAATGAAGTTTTTAGTTGATGTAGATTAGGAATACTGTCAAGACGGCTTCTTAAATATTTTGCATTTTTAATTGTTCTGTCTAATAAAGCTTGACCTGATTTTGACTGCAAAGCAGCTCTTGCCGCATCCAAGCTTGCAAGAAGAAGCAAGGAAGGACTTGTTGTATGTAAAAGTTTCAAAGCTTTTTCTACCGAATCGGGATTTATCACAGAATTTTTTGCAATATGAAGCATAGAGCTTTGACTCATACTGCCTCCGGTTTTATGCAAAGAATGTATTACTACATCAGCACCCAGTTTTAATGCCGTTTCCGGAAGGTGCTTATTGAAATTCCACAAACATCCGTGAGCTTCATCAACAACAAGCGGCACATTGTATTTTTTGCAAACTTTACTTATTGCTTCAATATCAGAAACTACGCCCTCATAAGTCGGGTTTGTAATCCACACAAGTCCGACATTATCATTTTCTTTCAAAGCTTGTTCAATTTTTGAAGCCTCTATGCTTCCCCAAATTGACCAATCTTCGATTCTTGAAGGACACACCCAAACCGGTTCCGCACCTGATATCATCAATCCTGTAAGAGCAGAACGATGACAATTTCTGTTTATAATAACTTTCTGACCTTGTTTAGTAAGTGCCATACCGACAGCCAAATTTCCCGCAGTTGAACCGTTTAGCAAAAAGAATGTTTTTTGCGCTCCGAATGCCTGCGCAGCTAATTCTTGTGCTTCTGCTATAGGTCCCGTTGCCGGATGAAGAGTCCCTAAATTATCAAATTCATCAGTGGTATCAATATTTAAAGCTTTTTCGCCTATTAATTTTTTAAAGTCTTGAAATACTGCTTTTCCCTTTGTATGTCCGGGAATATGAAATTGATATGTAGGATTGTCACTTGCATTTTTAAGCGCTTCTACTATCGGGGCTTTTATTTTTTGTATATCTTTTATTTCATTCTTTTGTTTATTTTTCTTTTCCAATTCAGTGTCCCTTTTTAACTAATGGATATAATACTCTAAAATATTTTTTTTTGCTAGGTAGCAAAAAAAAATTTTACGTGTTTTAATATTAAAAAAAAACGGAGTTAAATGTATGCAAATAAAAGCTACAAGCACTGCAAATGCTATTTTAGGGAAATTTTTTAAATACAACAAAAATAAAAAAGAATTTGCGGATTTATTTAGATCTAATGGGTGTAGTATTATTAAAGAAAAGAAACTTAATTGCAATACAACTGCAATTTTAGGTTATAAAAATGAATACGTATCATACGCAAATTATTCTGCGTTAATATCCAGAAACGGAAAAACAGAAATAAAATATTCAAACATGAACCGTTCCCCGCTTCCTTCATCTATGAAAGATTTCTATATTGAAAAACAAAAAGTTGACAAGGAAGGCAACAAAGAGTTCTATAACAGAAGAACATTAATTTCGCATAACGGCGAGATTATAGAAAATACCGAACATAAGCAAATAACAAAGAAGCGTGACATGTTTCGGACAAATACTACAGAATATAACCAACTTGATTTGAATAGAAAAAACAACATTGAAACAATTTACGTGGATAAAAACACATTTGACAAAATTGTAAAAGATAACTTCGGCGAAAATGCAAATATTGTTGAAGTTAGAGAGACAAAACAATATAATGAAGTTAAATTATATTTAAGAGACTCCTCGGGTAAAGAATTTCAAACAACTTGTGAACTAAAACTTTGTAAGTTATATTAATTATTACATTCAAATAAATACGAGGATAACAGGGGTTGTGTATATAACATAACCCCGCTTTATTATCTTGATTTTTATTGATTATAGTTTTATAATCCGTTTATCACAAATCAGAGAGAGAGTATTTAATGAATAAGAAAATGAAAATATTATTTGCTTCTGCCGAAGTTGCCCCTTTTTCTAAAGCAGGCGGACTGTCTGATGTTATGGGCAGCCTTCCCAAAGCACTTGAAAAAGATGCCGAAATTGCTATTTTTACGCCGCTTCACGGGTGTATTGATAAAGATAAATGGAACATTAAAGAACTTGAAAATTCCGATATGTGGTTAGGATTTGGGAACATTCAACATAAATTTAAACTTTTTATGACAAAACTTCCCGATACTGACATCAATGTTTTTTTTGTACAGAATGACTGGTATTTTTCTTGTTTCAAAGAAGTTTATCCAAAATGGCTTGACACAAGATACGAACACGAAAGATATGTTGCTTTTTCTCTGGCGGTTTTAGAATACGCCAAGGCTCTTAATTTCAGAGCGGATATTATTCACTCTAATGATTGGCACACTGCGATGATTCCGCTATATATTAAAGCAAACTACAAATTTGACGAATTTTGGTCTAAAACAAAAAATGTTTTTGAAATTCATAATTTGGCTTATCAAGGTGTTTGGTTTGAAGATATTCTTGATTTTGCGAATATGAGAAAAGATATTGTATATAACGAGTGGGGATGTGAACATTACGGGCGCGTCAATTGGATGAAAGGTGCAATAAATTACGCAGACAAAATTATTGCAGTATCCCCTTGCTATGCCGAAGAAATTTTAAATTCGGAATACGGTGAAGGTATGGACTATACCCTTAGAGGTCATAAAGATAAATTGATAGGAATATTAAACGGAATAGACTACACCGTGTTCAACCCGAAAACGGATAAAACTCTTGTTAAAAATTACTCTGTTGACGATTTAAATCTTTCTAAACAGTTCACTCCTAAGGAAGAAAATAAAAAAGCTGTTCTGAAAAAATTCGGACTTGAATATAATCCTAAAAGGCCGTTGATTTCTTTAATTTCAAGACTTGTAAACCAAAAAGGATTAGACCTTATTCGTGATATGGAAAATGAACTGCAAAATATGGATGCAGATTTTATATTTCTCGGTTCAGGTGACAAAGATTACGAAAACCTGTTTATCTGGCTATCTAATAATACAAAAAATATCAGAACTTATGTCGGTTACAAAGCTGATTTAGCTAACCTTATTTATGCAGGCTCCGATTTCTTCTTAATGCCGTCAAAGTTTGAACCTTGCGGATTATCTCAACTCATAGCAATGCGATATGGCACTCTTCCTATTGTCAGAGCGACAGGCGGACTTGAAAATACAATAATAGGATACCCTCTTGAAAATTCGAACGGATTCAAGTTTTGGGAATATAATGGCTACTCAATGAAAGATGCTATCAATTGCGCAATAAATGTATATTCCGACTTATACACAATGAATGCTATGCGTAAAAGCGCAATGTCAGCGGACTTTAGTTGGAAAGAAAGCGCTGTTAAGTACTTAGAGATGTACAAAAGTCTTTTACCAGCTCAGTAAATCTTCGACAGTAAATCGCTTTTTCTTCTGCATTTCCTGATATTTCAGCAGTTTCTCATACATAGGATTAGTACTATATCCTGAATTCGGGGGAGTTGTATAGATTCGCTCCTTCTCCTTCTCTTTATTTAATATATCCTCATAATTGTCATTTACAATAACGGTAAACTTTCTATTTTGTTCGTATACCATAATAGCCTCTTCTTTTATTTTAAATATCTCTTATGTATATATAAAGTATTTAAATTTTCAAAAATTGCTTTTTTTTAAAAGAATTGTTAAGATTTGTAAAATTTAATTAAAAAATTTCTAATATTGTAAATATTTCGAAATAATTTAAACTATAGAGAATATAAAAAAATCCAATTATGCTAAACTATTGTTGGAGACCTTATACAGGTTTTTGGAAGGAATAAGAATTATGGATATATTTTCAATATTTACCTTATGCGGAGGACTAGCGTTCTTCTTATACGGAATAAGCTTAATGTCGGCATCGCTTGAAAAAGTTGCAGGCGGACGATTAGAGCAAATGCTCAAAAAATTAACATCAAATCCTGCTAAAAGTTTTATTCTTGGTGCGGGAATAACTGCTATAATACAATCCTCCTCTGCTGTAACAGTTATGCTTATCGGGCTGGTAAACTCAGGAATTATGAATTTGTCTCAAACTGTAACCGTTATCATAGGTGCCAATCTGGGAACAACTATAACCGCATGGATGCTGAGTTTAACTGCCATTCAGGAAACTGCCGGAATATTTTTCAAATTACTGAAACCTGAAACATTTGCGCCTATTCTTGCTTTTGCCGGCGTTATTATGCTGATGACAGCAAAAAGCAACAAACGAAAAAGCGTTGGTTCAATATTTATAGGCTTTGCTATTTTGATGTTTGGTATGGAAACAATGTCCGGAGCCATGTCACCTCTGGCGGATATGCCGGAATTCAGAAATGCAATGATTGCATTTACTAATCCTATACTGGGATTTCTTGTCGGTATGATTATAACAATGATTATTCAAAGTTCTTCCGCTTCAATAGGTATCTTACAAGCACTTACACTTGTTGCCGGCGTATCATGGGAAATCGCTATTCCGATTATTTTAGGTCAAAATCTTGGTACTTGTATATCTGCGGTTCTTGCAAGCATAGGAGTTAACACAAATGCAAAACGTGTTGCGGGGATTCATGTTATATACAACATACTCAGTGTCGGAGTTTGCTTCCCGTTATTTATAATAATCAACTCAATTGTTGATATACCTATTATGAGCACTAACATAAATCCGTTTGGAATAGCCGCTTTTCACACTGTATATAACATTTTTACCGCATTTATGCTACTACCATTTGCAAAATTTATTGAACATTTGGCTATCAAGTTTATTCCTGAAAAAATTGAAATTGAAAATAAAGGTGTTTTATTGGATGAAAGATTACTGCTTGTTCCTACAATTGCAGTAGCGGAATGTTACAGACAAACAGTTAAAATGGTAGATTTGGTTGAAGATAATTTTATCAGTTCAACAAAAATGTTAAAAAGTTTTCATAAGAAAAAAGCTGACAGAATAAGAGAAAATGAAATACTGATAGACACTTATGAAGATAAACTGGATTCATTCCTGATAAAACTTTCAGGCAAAGAATTATCAGAAGAAGACAACAACAAAATATCGCAGTTGCTGCTTGCAATAGGTGATATTGAAAGAATAGGAGACCACGCAACTTCAATTCTTAAAATTGCTGAAAAAATGAATGACAGTGAGAAAAAACTATCTCCTTCAGCGGTTGAAGAGCTAAAGGTTATTGTACACGCAGTATCGGAAATTTTTGTAGTTTCTTTTGAAGCATATAAAAATAACAACTTGAGATTGGCACAAGAAGTTGAACCTTTGGAAGCCGTAATCAAGAAGATTATAAGAAAGGTTAAAAACCATCATATACAAAGACTAAAAGACGGGCTATGCACGGCAGAATTGAGCTTTATGTTCTCAGATTTGCTTAATGATTTAAGAAGAATTGCTGCTCACTGCGGAAACATTGCAACGAGCGTAATTCAACTATATGACAAATCTATTGACAAACATGAATATAACCACAGAAATAAAGACGAAGATATAGAATTTGTAAACAGATACGAAAATTACAAATCAAGATACTCTGTATCACACAAAGAACAGTCTGAAACGGCGGATGTTAAAATTTAAAGGTAACGAACATTTACAAACTCTTGACATTCAAGTTATGACTGTGTTTAAATCAAAATATATAAATAGTATCAGATAGGTTAATCGCTTTGAAACGGGCGGGAAATTAGATAAGACAACAGCCTCATTATTATATATTGAGTGTGTCTGTATTAATCCAAAATATTTGTCACCCTGCGATTCCTCAAAAAGAAAGGAAAAATTATGTACGCAATAGTCGAAACCGGTGGAAAACAATACCAGGTTGAAGAAGGACGTTATGTTGATGTCGAATTATTAGGCGAAGAACAAGATGCAAAAGTTGTTTTCGACAAAGTTGTTATGATAGTAAACGGTAAAAAATCAAAAGTTGGTCAACCTTATGTTGCTAACGCTAAAGTTGAAGGCACTGTTATCAAGATTGACAGAGCTAAGAAAATTATCGTATACAAACAAAGACCTAAAAAAGGTTACAGAAGAAAACAAGGTCACAGACAAGGCTTTGCAAGAGTTATGATTAACAAAATCAGAACAACAGCAGCTAAGAAAGCAGCAGAAGCAGCTGAGACAGAAGCATAGATATTACTAAAATCCTGATCGCTTGATTAAACAGTCATTCGGTCACTGATAAAATAAAGGAGAAATTAAAAATGGCACATAAGAAAGGTATGGGTTCCACCAGAAACGGACGTGATTCGGAAGCAAAGCGTCTTGGTGTGAAGAAATTCGGCGGCGAAATGGTTAAAGCCGGAAATATTATTATTCGTCAAAGAGGAACAAAAGTTCATCCGGGTAACAATGTAGGTATCGGTTCTGATGATACTTTATTTGCATTGATTGACGGAAAAGTTCAGTTTGAATCTCACAGACGTGACAGAAAACAAGTAAGCGTTTACGCAGTATAGTTTACTTAAACAATAAAATTATAGAAACGGCATGGATTTAATATTCATGCCGTTTCTTGTAGTATAATATTTAACATGGAGAACTTGGAGCAGGTAAAAAAAGCGGTTGAAATTGAAGTAAAACACCGTTATATAAATATTAACGGAAAAAGCCGTACGTTTTCATCTTTTATTTGTTCTGTTTTAAGAAAAGAAATAAAAACACACCCTGATAATCCAAAATGGAAAGTTTTACTTGAACATTTTGAACATTATCCTATGGAGAGTACCCCTTCAAGAAAAAAAACACTGGAAAGATTCGTTTCGGTAATAAAATCCGAATATTTAAGTTCAAAACAGGATTCGGAACAACCATCCAAACATACAAAAAAATCTTTATCCGAAACGGATGTTACATATATAAAAGGTGTCGGACCTAAAATCTCATATCTATTAAATAAGCTTGGCATATATACTGCCAACGACTTATTATATTATTTCCCGCGCAAGCACATTGATTATTCAACAAGAACAAGAATAAGAGATTTAAAAGAAGGTGAAGATACCACGATTTTCGGTAAAATAAGGAATGTCGAGGCTTTTACAACAAAAAGCAATCTGGGTATTATAAAAGTTTGTATAACTGACGGAACAGGAAGCTTATGGCTGAACTTTTTTAATTCAAAATCAAATAAATTCGTCATGGAGCGAATGAAATCAAATTTTCCTAAAGGCTCGGGAATTATGGTTTCGGGAACGGTTAAAAGAAACAGTTACGATAATCTTTTAACACTTGATAAAGCAACCTACTCCATAATGGACGATGAAGTCATTGCAAATTCAAATCTTAATATTGCCAGAATTGTTCCGATTTATACAGTGAGTGAAAATCTTAATATAAAAACGCTAAGGAAAGCCATATTTAATGTTTTAGAATCATATTGCGACGAAATAGAAACCGTTTTACCTGATTTTATTATTAAAAAATATAATTTAATGGAGAAAAAGGACGCACTCAGACAAATACATTTTCCTGACGACAAAGAAAAGCTTGATATTGCAAGATTTTCGCTTGTTTTTGAGGAATTCTTCTTAATTCAGCTAAGACTGGCTATACTAAGGGAAGAAAACAATAAGCATCTTAATTCAATTCCGCTTAAAATAAAAAAAGACGGCTTGGTTATGAATTTTATAAAATCGCTTCCTTTTGAACTTACAGGAGCTCAAAAAAGAGCTGTTAACGAAATTCTTAATGATTTAAATTCAACAAAGCCTATGCAAAGGTTGTTACAAGGTGATGTCGGGAGCGGCAAAACCGTAGTAGCAACAATTATGCTCCTCGCAGCCATAGAAAACGGTTATCAAGCTGCAATTATGGCACCGACAGAAATTCTTGCTCAACAGCATTATAACAATATGACAAAATGGCTCACGCCTTTAGGAATACGAGTAGAATTGTTTTTAGGCAGCATAAGCAAAAAGAAAAGAACCGCTTCCGAAATAAATTTAAGAAACGGTCAAGCTGATATAGCTGTCGGCACACACGCCCTAATTCAAGATAACATTGATTTTTCTAACCTTGGTGCGATTGTAATAGATGAACAACACCGATTTGGAGTAAAACAAAGATTGGCTTTGAGGAAAAAATCACAAAATCCGCAAATTCTTACAATGACAGCAACTCCTATCCCGAGAACTCTTGCCATTACTATGAACGGAGACTTGGATTTAACAATAATAGACGAACTACCTAAAGGAAGAAAACCTATTATAACAACTATATCCAATTCAAGAAAACAGATAGCCGGCTTAATAAGAAGGGAAGTTAATGAAGGAAGGCAAGCATACATAGTTTATCCTCTTATTGAAGAAAGCGAAACTCTTTCCGCAAAAGCCGCCACACAAGAAAAAGAAATTTGGGAAACAGAAGTTTTTCCGGAGTTTAAAATCGGACTTTTGCACGGAAAATTGAAAAACAGCGAAAAAGAAGAAGTCATGCAAAAATTTAAAAATAAAGAGTACGACATCCTTGTTTCAACTACTGTTGTTGAAGTCGGAGTCGACGTGCCCAATGCTACGGTTATCGTCATAGAAAATGCCGAAAGATTTGGACTCTCCCAACTGCATCAGCTTAGAGGCAGAGTAGGAAGAAGTGATTTGCAGTCTTATTGTGTTTTATCTTCTTCTACCCGTTCACAAGAAACTAAAGCAAGGCTGGATATTATGACACAAACTAATGACGGATTTGTAATTGCGGAAAAAGATTTGCAAATAAGAGGCCCCGGAGAGTTTTTGGGTACTCGGCAAAGCGGGCTTCCTGATATGATTATCGGAGATATAGTTAATGACTCCAAAATATTGGAACTTGCAAGAAGCGAGGCTATTAATTTTGCTAAAAACTACAATATAGATGAATTTCCTATCCTTAAAGAAGCCAAAAGCCTAAACTTTGATGGAGATATTTTTAATTCTTAAATATTCAGGGGTAAATATTTAGGGGTAAATATTCAGGGATAAATATTTTTTACCCCTAGTATCCGCCGGATTCACCGATTGTATCAACAGCTTCAACTCTTATATCCGTGATAAGTTCAGAATATGATATTACAACAATTGTCGGAATATGACGCTCAAGCAATTGGTATAAAGGTAATCTTATTCTCGGTGAGCATAAAATTACAGGCTGCAAACCTACACTTTGATGCGCTCTCATTAGTGTCATTGCGGTTGTTTCAATCAAATCTTGAACTTGCATTGGATTTAATAAGAACATAGTACCGAGTTCAGTTCTTTGGCAGCTGTCATCCAATGTTTTTTCCCATTCCGGAGAAAGCGTAAGCGCATATAAAACTTTATCTTTATCTACATTATTTAAACATATTTGACGACCAAGCGCGGCTCTGAGACGCTCTGATAAAATATCCGGTTCTTTTGAAAATCTTGCGTAATCACAAAGCCTTTCAAATACGAATATAATATCCTTAATTGAAACTTTTTCTCTGATAAGATTAACAAAGATTTTACGCAAATCCGAAGTTGAAATAATCGCCGGTACTAAATCATTGACAAGTGTTGGATCCTGTGAACGAACAAGTTCCATGAGTTTTAGAACATCCGTTTTTGTCATAACTTCGTCAACATGTTTTCTTACACATTCTTGAAGATGTGTAACAAGAACATCCGTCGCATCAACAGCTGTAACATTTTTAGCAGCTCTTGCATCATCTTCCGAAATCCAATATGCTTGAGTTTGATATGTAGGATCAACACCTACAATTGCATCCTCAGGAATATTTTTCTTAACGGAATCCCACTGGTCTGCAATAACCATATATTTACCCGGATAAACAAACCCTGATGCAACAACATTATTACGAATAGATATTACATATTCATTTGCCTCAAGAGCAGATGAATCCATAATACGAATATTAGGCAATATATAACCGAGTTCATCAGTAACTCTTTGACGTAAAGCCGCAATTTTGGCAAGTAATTGTCCTTCCTGATCAGGATCGGCAATAACAAGCAAACCGGCACCTACTTGCAAGCTCAAAACATCAACTCCAAGTCTCTCATACATCTTATTAGGGTTAACCAAATCCTGCATATTTTGTCTGACACTTTCCAATTGCCCTAATTGAGATTGTACATCCGCATTAACTAAAACTGAAAATCCTGCAACTGCAAGTATTATTGTAAACATCATGAATGGCCAGAATGGCAAACCGGTAACAGGTGCTGTCACGGCTATCAAACCTAAAAATAATGCAGCAAAAAACAAAGAATAAGGTTTTGACATTATTTGGTTTGTCAAATCACCGCCTAATGATGCATTTCCTGCTGAAGCACGAGTCATTACTATACCTGCGGATATTGACATTAAAAGAGATGGCAGCTGAGATGCCAAACCGTCACCTATTGTTAATACCGTATATTTACTTATTGCATCAGCAATAGGCATTTGATTCATTAAACATCCGACACACAAGCCGCCTATTATATTAATTAATGTAATAATAATACCTGCTATGGTATCACCTTTTACGAACTTCATGGAACCGTCCATTGAACCGAAGAGGCTTGATTCTCTTTGAAGGTCTTCACGTTTTTTTACCGCTTCTTCAGGAGAAATTAAACCTGCATTAAAATCGGCATCAATCGTCATCTGTTTACCCGGCATAGCATCCAACGCAAAACGAGCAGCAACTTCCGCTATACGTTCAGCACCTTTTGTGATAACCATAAATTGAACAACAGTGATAATTAAGAAAATTACACCACCGACTATCATATTACCACCGGTTACGAAATGACCGAAAGCATCAATTACGTGACCTGCTTCACCTTTCGCCAAAATCAAACGTGTTGATGATATCGAAAGACAAAGTCTAAACATTGTACCGATAAGTATTATAGATGGGAATGCAGCTAATTCCAAAGGCTTTTGAACATACAGAGATATCATTAAAAGCACTATACCCAAGGTAATATTCAGCGAAATAGAAAAATCTATAACAAAACTAGGCATCTCCATAATGAGAATTAAGATAAGTGTCATTACGAAAAGTGCCAAAAATATTTCTGATATCGGTTTGCTGTTATTACCCTGTTCAGCTGCCATTTCTTATTTTTACTGTACCTCCAATGCTTTTTTTATAATCTCCAGCTGCGTATCAATAGATGCGTCAACTATACCGTTATTTGTTTGAAAAATACATCCGCCATCCTCTATTGATGGATCAGAATTTACATTTATTTTAGTTTCAATACCGTATTCATAAGTTATATTCGGCAGAATATCTTTTACGAAATCAACGGACTTTGGATTTACTCTTATTGTAACTTTAGGTTCTGACTTTGATACTGACTTTAAAACATCAATAATCGTATTTATTATTACCTGAGGATCTGTTTCCATTTCTTTTTTAATAATTTTTTTTGCAATATCAACACTTATTTCTAAGATATCCGGCGCTATATATTCAAAAACTTCTTGTTTAGCATTCATAAATTTAACAAATTCCGATTTAAATTTATTAATATCAGATTCGGCTTTTGCTAATCCAAGATTATATCCTTCTTCAAAAGCAGATTTCTTAATATTTTCAGATTCCTCTTGAGCCCTTGAAACCAAATTTCTGTCATCAATTCGCCTGTAACCTCTTCTTCTTGAACCTCTGCGGCGTTCTTGTCTTTGTGTGAAATCTATGTTTTCTATATCAAACAAATCGTACTCAGGCTCTTTAACGGCAGGGACAGCTTCTTGTTGTGTCGATTCTTTTTCCGAATCGTTTAATACAGCATCGACAATTTCGGCTTGTTCATCTTGCAAGTCTTGTTTTGGTTTAACACTTGATTTATTTATAATAGTTTTTTGTTTACTTTTTTTTATTATCATTTTATTAAATATTTTCTTCTATATACTCGGTAACAACGCCGGCTACTTTTAACGGCAATTCACCAAATTCACCGTCATAAGCTTGCGCAGCAAATCTTTTTACTAACGGTCTTTCATTTTTTATAACCTTTTCTACGGATTCTCTCGGATGGGTTGCATAAAGATTTTTAAATGCAATCATCAAATTTTCTTTTGTAAGTTTTCTCTTTGTAGGCAAAAATTCTTTTATTTCTTTTATACAATCGGTTACCAAATCACCGTCAATTTGAGACTCTAAATCTGCCATATTCATATATTGAGAAATGGTAACGGAATCGTTTGAATCAAATTTGTTAAGTATAGTTGTTACTTTATCCTGCGATAATATTTTAAGAACAAGTGCCAAAGACATTAGTTTTAACTGCTTTTTGGTTATTCCATGCGCAGGTGTACTTGGAGCTTTTGAAGCAGCCTGTTTTTGAGCTTTCTTTTGAGCTCTGGCTTCTTCCTGTTTCTTTTGACGTTCTTCCGCTATTCTTGCCGATTCTTCAGCTTTTTCCCTTTGCATCTTAGCATGCTCTTCTTGAGCTTGCTGAGCCATAGCATCAATATTGGATTGGCTTTCTGCGAGATTTTTTATTTCTTCGTTAATAATACCCTTTTGTTCAAGTTCTTCAATACTTTGTTTATAAACTTTCACAACATGATGCTCAACAGCTTGAAGCAATTGTTCTTGAGGTATTTTCCTGATTACAGCCTGTTTCGCTACTTCAAAAATAGTAAATGCTATTTTTTGCATTATACTATCCCAATACTGAGGCAAAATACCTGAATGAACAAGGTCTATTGATTTATGAAACGACCATTCGGCAATAATTTGAGTAATGAAGACCGCTTGATCAGGTGTTAAATTCAAAGATTCATCGTTATATAAAGCTTCCCCTGCAAGCAAAGTAAAATTACCCAGAGTTTTTACTATGTATTCTTTTTCAAAATCTTTCAAGTCCTTAGGAACAAGCTCTACCGCTTGTTCCGACATTGCTTGCGCAAATCCTTTATAATCAAAACCCTCTATTGCCATTTTCCCTCAAGTCTCACTTTATTAATTTTAAATATTTTTTATTTGCCCCTATCCTTGCTCAATCCAACTTCTTATTTTTTCACCTGCTTCACCTTCGTCAACACCGTCAAATTCTCTCTTTAAATCCCTTAAAGCTTCTCTTATTTCGGCGCCGGAACTGTGTATTGCCGGTCTGTTTTGCTGTTCAATCAAACCTTGTTGCAGCTGAGATTGGCGTTCTATAAGATTTGCAGCATTCATACTTAAATCTTTTAATTGCTTATCCTGAGCTTCATTTTGTTCTTTTAGTTTTACCATTTCTTCTTCTTGAGCTTCTTTTGCTGAATTAATTTTCTGCGCCAAAGCCTTATGACCGAAGAACAAACCAAATGCAAGGAGCGCTATAGCTAACCACCAAGGGTTACCGTGTTCAGCTTTAATAGGAGCTTTTACATTTTTATCACCTGCCATAAACGGATCAAGCGATTCCGCAAATGCTATTGTTACATTGTCTGCAGTTGCCTTAGGACTTGCTGCGTGTGCAATTAAATCCTTCAATTCTTCAAGTGTAAGCTCTACAGGAAGCGCATCTTTTTCAAGTGTGACCGCAATTGAAATTTCTTCTAACGTTCCGGGTGAAAGATACTCGCTTGTAGAAACTTTAGCAACACCGTACTGGGTTTCTCTTGCAGTTCTTGAATAGCTTCTGTTTTGTGATGAATCAGAGCTTCCTGCCGGCAATCCGTTTGGAAGATATACACTTACGGCATTCGTATTTTTATTTACATCCTGAGTTTGATCGCCCAAACCTTCCGAAAAAGTTTGTTCGTTCAACGCAATTTTCGTACTAGGATCATAAGAAATTGTATGTTTTTCAACAGGCGCCTGTTTTAAGAACGTACTAACAGTAGCTACATACTTGCCGGCACCTACAAGTCTGTTCAATTGCGCTTGAACTTTCTCTTGCATATACTTATCATTTTCTTGCAAGCGCTGCAACATTTCTGATTGTGCATTTACAAGGCTGTTGTAGACATGCCCGTTGGTATCCGTAATAGATATATTTTCTGATGTCAAACCTGATACACTTCCGAGAAGCAAGTTGGATACAGCCTTTATAGTTCCCATGTTTAAAGTCTGTCCGACAGCAACAGTTAATTGTACAGTCGCAGTTACAGGTTTTTGCATTGAAGAAAACATCGTCTGTTCAGGTATTGAAATAAATACAGATGCACTCTCTATACCGTCAATTCGTTTTATCAATCTTGACAATTCGCCGTTCATTGCACGAACAAGACGAATTCTTTTATCTTCTTTTGTTGAAGTAAAGTCACCTTTATCAAAAACTTCCAAGCCTACATTTTGGTCATACAAACCGCTTTCAACAATCAGCATTAACGCCATGTCTCTTTTTTCGGTTGTACATTTACCTGCCGCAGATGTACAATTTTTAGCCTTTAATTTTAGAACGGATTTTGTACCGTCAACCGTTCTTGCAACCACAATGCCATGTTTTGCAAGCATTGCTTGTATTTCCAAAGCTTTTCCGAGATTATCGGTTGATAATAAATCTACATCTTCCTTGAGCGGTTCACTTGAAACATCTACTCCCGCTTTTTCTGTTTTGGAAGAATTCGCTACCGTACCGCATATAATAAAAACTACAAGCAGAAGGACTACGCCTCCGATGATAGAGGCTAAAAGTATTTTATTTTCCAGTAATTT
The DNA here is from genome assembly GCA_902803165.1 of uncultured bacterium. Taxonomy (GTDB): domain Bacteria; phylum Cyanobacteriota; class Vampirovibrionia; order Gastranaerophilales; family Gastranaerophilaceae; genus CAG-196. Next base: position 17,741 of record CADCOS010000056.1, read on the forward strand.
TTTAAAATCCATATATCCTTCCCTATATTATTATACACATATTACTCAATTATGAGAAGTCTAAATCTGTAATTGCATAATTTTATCATACGCTTGTATGACTTTGCCCACAGCAGTCGTTGCAACCGAAATACTTAGTTCAGCTTTTGACATTGCAGTCATAACATCATGAATATCAACATTTTCATTGCCCATCATGGCATCTTTAAGTAAATTATCCGGAGCATTCATTTCATTATTAAGGTTTTCGACTAAACCTGACATTACACTCGAGAAGTCAACAGTATCAGGACCTTCAACACGCCCCATTCTTGCACCCGGCAAATCATAACCCCATGAGTCTATTTTTGAATGCTGGATTCTTGCCTCTAAGTCATATCGTGGTATAAAACCGTTAAACATATTTATCACCTCTTTTATAGTTTCTATCGGATGATTTCAGGTTTGTTTTAATATTTACCTTAAAAATCATACATTTGTACTATCGTTTTTAATAATTTTTAAAGAAAAGTCAAATTTTAGCCGTTGTAAATTTATGTACATTTGATTTTGTGAGGAATTTTTATGAATTTACACGAAGAATCACTGCTTAAATATCTTTTAAATACAAACGGCGTGTGCAATTCTACCGCACTATTAAAATTGAACAACGCACTTATTGCCAGCGGAAAATTTAAATTAGAAAATTGCGCAAAATCTTCAACTTTAAGTTATAATGCTGATAGAATTTAATAAGCGGAGATGAAATTGTGAAAAATTTGATAAAATCAAGGTGGTTTACTTTTTGTACATACTTGCTCCTTGTTTTGGCTTCATTAATGGTCAGTTTTGTTCTCTTGCAAAATAACAGTACTCTTAGAAATATAATGGTATCGTTTTTTGAAGTGGCAGAAAACAGAACATTTGATTACAGACAATCTCTAAAAGTTCTGCACAGACAGCCTGTTCCAAACAAAGACATTGTCGTAGTTGCTATAGATGATGCAAGTCTTGAAATGCTTTGGGATAAGTATGGGGAATGGCCGATTCCGAGATATGTTTATGCCGATTTAATCAATCACATTGAGAGTCACAAACCGCAAGCAATTATTTTTGACCTTATGTTTATAAAGGCAATGAAAAATGATTTTTCTTCCGATAAAAAGCTTATAGATACTATGAATAAATATAATAATATCTATACGGCTATGAATTTTGATAACGTAACAACAGATGTAAGATTACCGATAGATTTGCCTGAACGACTGGAAATAAATCTTGAAAACAATTCAAAAGTAGATTTTACGGAGAAATACACCTTTACAAATTGCAGACCTATATTGAAAGAACTTCTTGAAGGAAAAGCACATGTAGGAATGACAAATATTGTAAGAAACGAAGACGGTATAATAAGAAAAATTGCGCCACTTCTTTCTTACAAAGGGAAATTCTATCCATACCTTTCTTTTTCAGCCGGAGCAAACTATATCACTTCTGAAAATATAAAAAACCTGACCATAGAAAAAAACGGCGACTTGAAAATTAATGATACTGTCCTTCCTCTTACCGAAGACGGAGATGTAATTTTAAATTGGTACGGTCAGAGCGGAACTCACACAATATTACCAATGTATAAATTGATTAAAGAATTAGATAAAAGTTTTGATGAATTAGATTATTACAATTTTAGGGATAAAATAGTCATCATAGGTACTACCGCAACAGCATTGCATGATACAAAGAGTGTTCCTATCCAAGAAGGCGTTTATCCCGGGGTTGAAGTTCATGCAACATTCTTTAATAACATGCTTGATAACAACTTCATTAAACAAACATCGACAATCACAAATATATTTATAATTTTTGGCGTTATATGCCTGGTTGGTTTTATTGTAATGATGTCTTCTTCTTCATTATTTGCGATGTTATCGACTTTGCTTTTTGCTATCGCTTATGTATTTGTTTCATATTATCTGATGGCTTTGTATAACCTGTGGATACCGGTTGTCATACCGTCAATATCAATAATAGTTGCATTTGCGCTGTCATTCTTGGCAAAATATCTTATGAAATCAAGAGATTTTGAGTATCAATATAAATTAGCAACAATAGACGGACTTACAGAGCTTTATAATCACAGATACTTCCAAGATACATTAAGAAATCAAATAGAGCTTTCAAAACGTTATCAACAACCGTTTTCATTAATAATTATTGATATAGACTTCTTTAAGAAATTTAATGACACATACGGACACCAAGCCGGAGATGCCGTACTCAGACAAGTGGCTCAAACCCTTAAACGAAACTCCCGTACAACAGATTTTGTATGCAGATACGGCGGAGAAGAAATGAGTATAATTCTGCCTAATACCGGCGCCGAAGAAGCTCTTTTCAACGCTAACAGAATTTGTAAAGCAGTTTCCGAAAAAGAGTTTTTCCTGAACGAAAAAACAACGGCAAATGTTACTATAAGCGTAGGAGTCGCAACATTCCCGGATAATGCACAGGAACCTCAGTCCTTAATTGAATATGCCGATAAATGTTTATATTACGCAAAAGAACACGGACGTAATCAGGTCGGCATATACAGCGATAAAAACTAATATAAATTTGTAAAAAGGGATTTTAATGGAAGTTATTATAATCGGAGCGGGGCTTGCAGGCTCAGAAGCCGCATTACAGTTAGCTAAAAGGGATATCAAAGTTAAATTGTATGAAATGCGCCCCAACAAAATGACAGGCGCTCATACAAGCGGAAATTGTGCGGAATTTGTTTGTTCGAACAGCCTTGGCTCAAGCGATATACTAAACGCCGGAGGTTTATTAAAAAAAGAAATGGAACTTCTTGGCGGAGAATTGATTAAAATAGCTTATGAACATTCCGTTCCTGCTGGGAATGCATTAGCTATAGCAAGGGAAGATTTTTCCAACGCAGTTACAAAAACCTTAGAAGAAAACGATAATATAGAAATAATCAGAGAAGAACTCTCCTCTATTCCGGAAGGCTATGTAATTATCGCATCAGGACCTCTTACAAGCGACAAACTTTCAGAGAGCATACAAACTTTTACGGAAGCTGAACATCTTCATTTCTTTGATGCTATAGCACCAATAGTTGAAATAGATTCAATAGATTTTAATAAAGCTTTTTGGGGAGCACGATATGATAAAGGAGAACCTTCATATATAAATTGTCCGATGACTAAAGAAGAATACGAAAATTTTTATAACATTTTAATAAATTCACCAAAAATAGAAACACATGATATTGATAAAGGTTCCTTCTTTGAATCTTGTCTTCCGGTTGAAGTATTGGCATCAAGAGGAATTGATACACTAAGATTCGGACCGATGAAACCGGTAGGTCTTATTGATAAAAGAACCGGTATGGAAAACTACGCCGTCGTTCAATTAAGGCAGGACAATTCCGCTAAAACATTATTTAACCTTGTAGGCTTTCAAACCAACCTTAAATGGGGGGCTCAAAAGGAGCTTGTACACTCAATTCCGGGATTAGAAAATGCTAATATTGTCAGATATGGAGTTATGCACAGAAATACATTTATAAATTCTTCCGTCGTGCTTAATCCGACATTTGAAACAAAAAAGAGGAAAGGCTTGTTTTTTGCGGGACAAATTACCGGTACTGAAGGTTATACCGAATCAATTGCCGGCGGGTTGCTTGCAGGTATTAATATGGCAAGACGAATACAAGGAATTGAACCTGTTATTTTCCCTAAAGAAACTATGCTTGGTGCGCTTTCAAACTACATAACAGATAAGGCACACCTTGAACACATCAGTAAAAGAGACGGTTCTTTAAGATACTTACCCCCGCAGCCGATTAATTCAAATTGGGCAATTGTGTCTCCTATTGAGTTAACAAAGACCGAAAGAAAAAATAAAAAATTAAAAGCCGAAAAGCTCGCAAATAGAGCTATTGAGGCAATAAAAAAACTGCAATCAGAAATTGTTTTGTAACAAATCTTTACATAATTGGCAATTTTTCCGTTCAAAAATTCTTTATAGAGATATACGAGGAAAAGGATTAATTATTAAATTTTGTAACATTTTTTGCATTAACGTTAAAGTTTCTGCCGAAACAGCCGTTATACATGCAAGAAGGTAGTTACAGATTTAGCAGAAAGGAGTAGTTCCAATGGAACCAAAGTTACAAACATACGTCGCAAATCTTATTAAGGAAATTGACACGGGATTTGGAACAAAGAAAGACGGGAAAATAACAAAAGACGAAACAGATGCTATAACAATGTTTCAAGCCAAACTTATCATAGATAAACAAAAAGGTATAATTACAGAAGAAGATTATAATTTACTTAGACCTATGTCTGTAGACGGTACTATTTTTGACAAAGATTTATCTAAAACTGAAGAAGTAGGCGATACCGTAACGGTAACGGCAACTACAGGTGCTGCTACAGGTAAAACACCAAAAGAAGAAGAAAAAACTACAACTAAAGAAGAATCAAAATTTGAAAAGAGACGTGAAGAACTTGCTAAAGTAAGCGAAAAAGAATTAAAAGAAACTAAATTATTCAAATATACTGATGTTGGCGGTTTTCAAGATCAAGGAGATTTATCTTCCGGTAAATTAACTATGTTTGATATATTGTCAAAAGATTATTTGAATAAAGACTTGGCTGAAGATAAAGACGGGAAACTAACTGAACGAATTAAAGCAAAAAATCCGAAAGCTACAGATGAAGAAATCAAATCTCTTGTTGATGCTGAAAAAGAAAAAAGACAAAGAAGATTTAATGAAGACGGAACATACAATTTACAGGAACTTGCCGATGATGTTATAAAAACAAGCACAATCGGAACAGATTATACTTTAAACCAATCAACAGATAAAGATAATTTAGGCAAGGAACATTCGGATGTATTATATGAATTTATGCAAACAGTTATGCCGGGTGAATCAAGACATGAATACTATAGAAAGTTAGGCATAGGTCATGCGCTTGGCGGAGATGACAATAAAATCTACAATAAAAAAGACATAAAAATGGCTGAGAATGTTGTTGAATTTTTAGGCGGTACAGTTGAAAAATATAATTTTTGGCAGAGACACAAAAGCGAACCTGTTGAAAACGGAGTTCAACAAGGTGTAGCTAATGCTCTTACTCAAGCAGCTAACCCTTTAGCTTATGCTGAACAAACACAGGTAACTAATATTACAACAGATCTTGGACTTCAACAAGTTCTGCAACACCAACTTGTTATAACAGGACCTTTAAATGCATTAATAGGATTGGCAACATCTGTAGCAGTCGGCGAAATTGATGCAGCTATAAAAAATTACTATGGTAAATTAAAAGACGAAGACATTGCTATAAAATTAGATCCGCTTAAAGGACCTAAATATGAAGCAGAACGCACTAACTTGGATGCATTTATTGCTGCAATTGACGGAGACAAATCTTGCGATAAATTTAAAGCTGAAACTAAAGATGTTTTAAAAGAAATTGCATCTTATTTCCAATACCAACATTGTACAGGCGAAAAAGATGACCAAGGGAATTGGATTTACGAAACAAGATTTGACTACGATGAAATGTACAAATATTTAAGAGAAGTAGGTTCAAATGATAAATGTAATGCTCAAGAATTAGCATCCAGCATCATTACTAATAAAGGTAAAGAACTATTAAAATATCATATTGAACAAATGAATAAAAATGCAGAAGAACGCAACGCTAGATGTCAGGATTGCCCTCCTTGCCCTCAAGACGGAAAGGAAGAAAAACCACCGGTAAAACCACCGGTAAACCCACCGGAAAACCCAGAGGAAAATAGAAAAGGAAACGGTCAAGTTGCAGAACGCACCATTCCATACCACACTGTTGACGCAACTCATTCAACTTGGAATAAATTAACAGAATCTTATGATTGCTTAACGGAATTAGGAAACTCTGTTACTAAAGATGCTAAAACAGGCAAGTTCGTAAAAACATCAATAAGAATTTTGAAAATGGTACAATGTATCGGTGACGGCGATTATTCAAAAGAAAGAATCAACAAATTACTGACAATTGTTTCTACCGCAAAAACAAATGAAGAATTTGAAAAAATGCTAAAAGACAATAATATTGATTTTAATTATGATTTGTATAAAAAGATTGTTTACGACAAAAAATATGCTATGCCGGGCGCTAAAACAAAAATGCCTAAAGAACTCTACGGCTGTGATTATAAAGAAATTGATAACAGAGTTAAATTAACCAAAAAACAACAAGGAACCGG
>CADCOS010000057.1 GCA_902803165.1 uncultured bacterium
AACGGTTTCTCGGGGGTAAATCATTTAACCTGTGGTTAAACAAAAAACAAAGGAGTAAAGCAGAAAAGGTTGTGTGCTATCCCGCACACGACCTGACTCTCACACACCTTAGGTCGGATTTGAAAAAGTCGAAAAATTGTCATTTTTCAGACTTTTTCCGCATCCTCATTCGCATACAAATACAGTGATAGACAAATTAAGGATTATTTATTGAGAGCATTTTCAAGCGCTTTTTCAAGAACTTCTATTTTAGATTCCAAAACCTTTACTTTTGCCGCATTTTCGTCAGAATTTACCGACTCTTTTTCCAGTTCTCTTTTATAAGAATTCAGTTTGTCATTTTTGACATTAATCTTTAGCATCATTAAAAATATACCGAAACAAATTCCTGAAACAAATATCCCCAGTAACATCCATTTGCCGAAAAGGTAGGTGTAGCTTCCGTATAGCAGACATACGGACAATAAAAATAAGAATATATTTGTAACTAATCTAAACATATTAAATCCCCTGTTTTTAAACTTACAATATTATACTCTAAAGCTTAATTTTATGCTATCATATAAAAAGAATCCGACTATAGGCAGATATCCGTATGGGTGATGAAGATAAACAATTTGAAGCAACGCAGCAAAAGCTTGAGAGAGCAAGAAAAGAAGGTCAGGTTGTAAAATCAAAAGACGTATCAATAGCGCTCTCGCTTCTTGTAATGTTTACGTTTATAAATCTTCTTGCGCCTTTTATTTGGAAACTTATTGTAGGTCTTTTTAAATCTCTTTATGAGCAAATTCCGAATCACACAATAGAACAAATCGGTATTACATATATTCTTACTGAAACTCTTATTCCATCCTGCGTAATTATAGGATCAATTCTTTTTGTAGCAGCTCTGGTAGCTATTGCAGGGGATTTTATACAGGTAGGCCCGCTTGTTACGGGAACGCCGTTGATGCCTAAATTGGATAAATTAAATCCGACAAAATATTTCAAAAACTTATTTCAGGTAAAAACTTTATTTGAACTTTTTAAAAATATTGTAAAAGTAGTTATATTAGGTCTCGTTGGTTGGTCTGTATATAGCAAACATCTTCCCGATATCTTAGGACTTGCGGCGATAGACAATAATTTTGCAGTAATGATAGAATTTGGTAAATTGCTTATTGAATTTATTTATAAGGCTTGTATTGCGTTTCTTATAATTGCGGCAGCTGACTACGGAGTTACAAAGTGGAAATTCCTTCAGGACCAAAAAATGTCATTCAAAGAAATAAAAGACGAATACAAAAACTCTGAAGGAGATCCTCATGTCAAGGCTGCTTTAAGACAGCGACGTATGCAAATGCTTCAAAGAGGTGCAATGGATTCTGTTCCGGAAGCTGATTTTGTCGTAAGAAATCCGATTCACGTTGCGTGTGCTTTAAAATACGATGCTGAAACAATGCAGTCTCCGACGCTTACAGCAAAAGGTACCGAGCTTATTGCCAAGCAAATTATAGAAATTGCAGAAAAACATAATGTGCCTGTAATAGATAATCCTCCTGTTGCCCGTGCGTTATTCAGAATGGTAGACCTGAATCAACAAATTCCACCCGAATTATATAAAGCGGTTGCGGAAATTTTATTATTTGTTTACGGTTTAAAAAATAAAGGTACAACAAGCAATTAATCATCCGTTCGTATGAGTTATAACCCTTGAAAAATAATCAAAATACAGGTAATATAAAATAAGGTTAAGCTAAAATACGATGATGGATAGTAAGACTTTAATAACGCAATACTTAGGTATTGTACAGAAAATTGCGAGAGTTGAGCACAGACGTATACCAAACCATATGATAGAGTATGAAGAATTGGTTAGTATAGGAATTCTTGCCGTGCAAACTCTAATAAAAGATAAAACCGAAGAACAGTTGGAGCATTATAATGATGCATATATAGGAACTGCTGTTCGTTGGGCTATAAGAAATGAACTCCGCCATCGTTACAAATGGTATACTTTAAAACATAAACAAGAGGGAGAAGTTGATCCGTATCTGGCTGACTCCGTTTCAGATTCCTCAGCAGAGGATGATTCTTCAGATATGGGTTTTGCAATATCACCGGCAAAAGTTAGGGAAGCTGTTTATGAAACAATACTTTCTATTGACGGATTAGCAGCTGCAGCAACTGATAATGCTTCACCGTTTGATTTTATAAAAGATCCTTCTGCTATGCCGGATGAAAAAGCTGAAATCGTCGAAATGAGCCGTCTCGTAAAACAAGCTATAGCCAGATTACCCCAAAAAGAACGTACTGTTGTTGAATATCGTTTCTACAGAAATATGCAAGCTAAAGACATAGCCGTAACAGTAGGTCTTTCTCCATCAAGAATAACCAGAATAATCCAATTTTCACTAAACAAAATCAGGGAATATTTAAAAGAAAGAGGAAGAGAAGATTATTAATCCTCGATAGTTATAATCTCTCCGTCCGCAGGAAGGTAAATAAAGTCCTTAACTTCCGATTTTCTTATATCGTATCTGCTTAAAGTGGCGTGTCCGACGCAATCAAGGTGGCTTCCGATAATTTTTATCTCAGGAGCGTAATTATGCAGTTCTTTAATATCTTCAATTCCCATTATTATCGGACCGCTTTTTGGCGTTTGAGCGCAAGCTGCATTAACTATTATGTATTCAGGGTTGTATTTATCAATAGTTTCTTTTACTCCGTTGTACCAAATGGTATCACCGGCGAGATAAAGCGTTTGTTCTCTGTCGGATTCAAATACAACACCCATAGCTTCCCATCTCATCCCGTTAGCAAGCATCATAGGTTCTGCAAGCTCTCGTATTCCGTGTCTGCATTCTGTTTTATGTAATTTGATACCTTCAAAATTATTACCTTCTTCTGTCAGTACCTCTATGTTATTAAAATGAGATTTTTCCAAAGCATTTTTGTCAAAAATATCCTGTACGAATATTTTGGTTGATTTTGGCAAAACTTCTTCTGCGTATTTGTCAAAGTGATCAATATGAATATGCGTTATAATTACGGCATCTATATTTTTAATGATATCTTTTACAGGAATAGGTAAATCGCAAAAAGGCCACGTTTTATCCGTAATAGGAGGATATGTATCTTTTGGTGCAAACATCGGATCTATAAGAAATGTTTTGCCGCCAAAATCTATTTTTAAAGTTGCGTTTCGTATTTGGTGTATTCTCATAATTTTATCCTTTTTTATGTTCTTTAATTGATTCTATTATTATATTTCTTGCCTTTATAGCCTCTTCTTTTGTTAGCGGTTTTATGTCTTTTAGCGGATAATCGATGTTTAACTCTTTATATTTGGTTTTTGCCATGTCGTGATAAGCTAATACATCAAGGGCTTTTATATTTGTCAGTGTTGCTAAAAATTCACCTAATTTTTTTAGATAATCTTCGTTGTATGTTATTTGGGGAACAACAACATGTCTTATCCAAACGGGAATTTTTTTATCGGAAAGATATTTTGCAAATTCTAAAATATTTTTATTACCGTGTTTTGTTAATTTTTCGTGCTCAATATTGTCAATATGCTTAATATCTAATAACACAAGGTCTGTGTATTTTAAGAGTTTTTCAAATTTTTCATTCAAAGATTTGTTGTAACAAATTCCTGACGTATCCAGAGCAGTGTGAATGTTTTTTTCCTTGGCTTGTTTAAATAATTCTGTTACAAAATCAATTTGTAAAAGCGGTTCACCTCCCGTGACAGTGATTCCGCCTTTGCAAAATTCTTTTACACCGTCATATTTTTCCAATATTTCATCAGCAGTCATAGATGTAGAAATTGTCCCGTCCGTATCTGTTTGCCATGTATCGGGATTATGACAGTATTTGCATCTCATAGGGCAGCCTTGCAAAAATACAACAAAACGGATTCCGGGACCGTCAACTGTTCCGCAGGTTTCTATTGAGTGTATATGTCCATTGATTTTTTCCATAATTACCTGAGCTTTAAAAATGCTTCAACTTTAGCTTTTATAGAATTTGAGGCGTAATCATCTATATCGATATACAGCCCGTTGTATTTATCGGCAAGATATTTTGCCAATTGAGATTTTGCGCAAAATGCTTGTGCATAAAATACTGTCGGAACATCTTCATCTACAAACATTTCTAAATCCAAATCCGCAGGTGTTCCTGCTTCTACGCATCTCAACCATCCGTAAACACGTGTTGTGTCGGGAAATAGTTTAAGTATTTCCAAATCATTAGGCGGAACGCCCCAAAATCCCGGTGTAAATATTTTTGAACTGTTTTCTTTTTTGTAATCTTTATTAAATATTTCCGGCTCAATTATTCCCTGTGTTATTAATGTAACTTTATCATACAAATCCAGTGAACTTGTACAAATTTTTATCTCTCTTTTGGGTTTAGTGATTTCGTATTTTGTTTCAATAATATTAAATCCCATATCTTTTAAAATGTTAGCTGCAAACCAACCGCTGTCACACTTGTCTTTGCCTATAGGTGCGATTATCAAGTCAGGTTTCAAATACAATGTATTATCTATAATATTTCGTATAATTTTGCAGTAAGATTCCGGAAGGATATTGGTTTTGGGATATGAAAAATCAATATCCAAATCAATGAATTCAGAATTAGGATATTGATTTTTAATTTTATTTAAAATTTCAGGATCGGGATAACCCCAAAAACCTACCTGCATAAAGATTTTCCCGCCTCTCTATATCTAATCTATAACGTCATTGTATTCATCAGGATTATTTAATAAATCGTAGTTAATTTCGTTTTCGTTGTCAGCAATGGCAGCTGCAACAACCGCATCTGATGTTACGTTAACCAGAGTACGCATCATATCTGTAATTCTTTCTATCGTAAAGAGGAATGCAAAACCTGCAACCAACTGTTCAGGACTCAATCCCATACCGTTAAGGACTAGAGCTATAGTAATAAGACCTGCTCCCGGAATACCCGCACATGTGCTTGATGCGATAATAGCCAATAATGCAATTTGTACAATTAAGAACGGTGTTAATACTACGCCATAAGCTTGAGCAAGGAATATAACGGCAACTACTTGAAGCAAAGCTGTGCCGTCCATATTTAATGTCGCACCGAGCGGTATAACAAAACTTGTTACTTTATGAGATATACCTCGTTTTTCGCAGCAAGCTATTGTTAAAGGTAACGTAGCGGAAGAACTTGCTGTTCCGAATGCAACCATCATAGCTTCTGCTATTGCAGCATATAACATTGTTACCGGAACTTTTGAAAATATTTTCAAAAATATCGGATATACAACAAACAATTGTATTAAAAAGCCTATAGCTAAAACGCCAAGGTATTTCGAAATACTCATAAATATATCAATACCAAATGCCGAAACAGCAACCGCTGTCAACGCAAAGACGCCGGGTGCTGCAAAACACATAATCCAATCGGTTATTTTCATAGTTGCGGCAAAAACCGATTCGAAGAAACTTACGAACGGTCTGTTGATTTCGCCGACTTTTGCAAGTGCTACGGAAAACATTACCGCAAAAACAATAATCGGAACCATGTCGCCTGCTGCAACAGATGACAGAGGGTTTTTAGGTACAAAGCCGAGAATTATATTTAATAAGTTGCCCTTTTGAGCTTCAATTGTTGAAGCTACATGAGCTTGAATATCTGTTGCGACATCTGAATTTATGTAATGAGCGGCTCCGATACCCGGCTGCATAACTAAAGCAAGTCCGGCACCTATTGATACAGCTGCAACGGTAATGATTGCATAGTAAAAAATCATTTTTATACCGAGTTTACCGAGCTGCTTACTGTCACCGATACTCGTAATACCTATAACTATTGCTGATATTACAAGAGGTATAACTACCATTTGGATAAGTCTTATAAACAATTGACCTATAAATGTAAATGCAGCCATTATTGTCGGATTAGGATTAGCATGAAGCCAAATCCCCGCTAAAACACCTAAAATTAGCCCTGCAAATATATGCCAATTTCTTTTTAAACCAAGTCCAAGTGCTATCATGACATGCATTGTTTTCATATATTAAAACCTCTCTTATATACTTATTAACTTGTCTATTGTACTATTTTTTATTTAAAAAAACAAGGTTTATAATAATATTTACCTTTTTAGAGATTATAAAAATTAATATCATACATAGCTTAGTTAGGGTTATAAATTTTTATTAAATCATTTATCTTATTTTCAGTTAGAGATAAAGAGGGGTTATAATATGAGACAAATAGTACCGGAAAAAAGTTCAGAAAAAGTTGCGAAATTTTTAGACAAAACATCACTTCATAAGAGAGATTTTGCCGAAATGATAGGGGTAACTTTGTCGTATGTTTATAATTTGATTGATGAAACAGTACCCTTTTCTACAAGGGGTACAACAATAGAGAGAATTGCAACCGTTATGGAAATTGAACCGGAAAACTTCGGTGAGTACAGAATTCCGCAAGAACCTATACTCATTGACGAAGCGGTAGAAATTATAAAAGACTATTTAAAAGAAAACAAACTTTCTGTTGTAAATTTTTTAAAATCGTTCCCGAGGAAAAAAAGGTTAGATGTCGTTGATATGTTAAGAGGTGCGTTGCCTGTTCCTATTGATTATAAAGAATTATCTTTGATAGGTAAAACTTTAAATATGCCTGAAACAGAAGTGTATAATATTTGGGAAACAAGGATGAAACAAGCTTTGCAGTCAGCGGGAATGAATATTTATTCAAACGGTGAACTTGTTGAAACAATGTTTGACTGCGCTAAAAAATATATTTTAAAAAATAAATAATAAAATCGTAAAAATTAAACCTAGGTTTAATTTTTGCAATTTTATTTGGTACTTTCTTTGACCGCAAAGAAAGTACCACAAAGTTTTTCAATATACTTACAAGCCTGTAAAAGAAACTACAAGCCAAATGATTTACCCCCTCTCGGCGCTCGAACTACGCTCATTAGCCAATTGTAACGCTCAACCTGAGGGGGTAAATCAGGTTAGTAACTTTGAATATAAACTACTCCGCCTGTTGAAAAAGAAGTGAACTCGCTTCGCTCAGACAGCACTTCCTTTG
>CADCOS010000058.1 GCA_902803165.1 uncultured bacterium
CGTCATTCTGAGGGAGTGAAACGACCGAAGAATCCAGTCAATTAAATGGAAAATTGAAAATGGAAAGTGGAAAATTGGGTGGATAGTGACCAAGTGACCATGTGTCAGGTGATTGGGAGATTAGGTAAAAAACATGTCATCCCGAAAGTGTAGAAAATTTGTCCGCAATGACTTAATTTTCAAGCTGTTCGGGATCTCACCCGCTTAAACTATTCTGCTTTATTATTGGTAAGATTCTGAAATACGCCTTAATTTTATGTCCCGACACTCAAATTAATGTCTGTAATTGACGGCTATTCAGAATGACAGCCCATTTATTGTAAATTTATTCTGAACAATAATGTTCTGTATGACGGAATCCGACCTTGATAAAAACTTAAAGAAACTTCATAAATGGTCAATTTCAAGAAAATAATGTACTTTATTAATATATCAACACAAACGAGGAAGTATAAAAAAAGAGTATAAAATATAAAGTTTTGTAACAAATTTACGAAAAACATTAAAGTTTTTTGTAAACCTGCCGTTAAACATGTAAACAGTAGGTTTGTAACAGACTTAAAGAAAGGAGTTATCCAATATGGGTTTTGACATTAAGGCATTAATTGCAAAAGTAGAAGCTATGGTACAACAGGAGGACGGTTCAGCTGTAAACGGGAAAATAGATACTCCTAAAGAAGCAAGTATTTTCCGTGATGAATTGAATAAAGCTGTTCAAAATCAAGAATTAACAGCAGAAAATGCAAATGAAATTTTTGGATTGTATGCAACCGATTCTCAAAAATCAGCTAACGGAACAAAAGGCGGTGCAAAAGGGGGAGTTAATATTTATATAGATGCAAGCACACATCTCAATATTTCTATTGAAGTAAAGAACAATATAGATGAAGTTATTCGTCAATTGTTAGAGGCAATAAATAATCTTAGCGGCAAAATGGATGATATTATAAATGTAATCAATGGCAATCAAGAAAATTTAATATATTTCTTACGACAATTATTCCATCAGTATTTAGGTAATCTCGGTTCGGATATGTCTTCAATAAGAGATTTATTAACTCAGATTCTTTCTCAAGTTGAAATCAACGGTCAGCATGTAGGAAATATTGAAGAACTTATGCACCAACTTCTTGAACTTGAATTAACTTCACAAGGAATTCTTTTAGGTTTGAGAGATGATGCAAAAGCCGGTTTTGCAAGATTAATCGAGCTAATTGAACAAAACAATGCATCTCAGGAACAACAAACGGAATGGCTTTCATTAATTTATGACGTAATTAATCAGTTCAAAAATGAACAAGGTCTGTTTAATGCAGATTTCAAAACTGATTTTGCCGCATTAATGGAAATGGTCGATGCAGGTAATTTATCACTACAAGATATTATAGCATTGCTTCAGGCAATAAAAAATGATACTTCCGAAGGTAATCAGTTAAGCAGAGACATTTTGGCAGCTATTAATAACCTTGGTGCAGGTGCTGCAACAGCATTAACAGCTATACTTAATGCAATTAATGAAGGAAATGCTCAAAATGCTGCAGGTATAGATGATTTGAAAGCTCTATTGCAGGCTGTCATAACAGCGGTAAATAATAATACTTTGAATGACAATCAAAATACACAAAGAATTCTTGATGCAATCGGTAATCTAGTAATTGAAGGCGGACAAATAGATTTATCTTCTATCGAAGCTATGCTTGCGCAGTTGTTAACACTTGTAGGTCAAGGCAATAATACGCTTACGGATATTGATGCAAAAATGGGCTTGCTCAATATGACTATTAATGCAATGCGTACTATTTTAGAAGGTATGGATATTCCGAATTATGAAGACATATTAGAGGATATTCTTGAAGCTTTAGGCGGTAATTCATACGACGATTCACAAGTACTTGCAATGTTGCAGGCTATACTTAATGCAATTTTAGAATGTTGCGGATGTGATGGCGGTCACGGTACAGGTGGCAATGAAGGCCAAGAAGGTGACGGAGAATTAGGTGAATTAGAATTCAGTGTTGGTACTCCGAAAAGTGACAGTAGCAATGTATTCCCAAGAACAGGCGCAGGTGCAGCAACTGCTATACAATATATCTTGGATCACCCTGGGGAAATTCAAGGACACCCTGCAACAGGCGGAACAACAGGCGGTGGTCAAGTAGGTATTGACGAAGTTATAGAACAAGCAAAACCTATCGAAAACGGTGAAACAATAAAGGGTTCAAAAGCTTTAAAAAGAGATTGGCCTCAATCCGTATTTGATAAATTTGGAATAACAAATGATATTCAAGTATACATCTTAAAAGTATTAAATGCCAAAAACGGTACGGTTCAAGCCTTCACCATGGAAGGAAGACTACAAGGTACTGCTAATTTGACCGAACAAGAACTGGAAGCTGTATTCAGATAATGTATTTAAAAACGGAAGTGAAAAAGCTTGTCTTTTTCCTTCCGATTGCAAACAAGTATAAAACAAAATCAAAAGGAGCAACAATAAATGGCTGAGTTTGATATAAAAAAAATAATAACAGCTGTTGAACAAAAAGTACGTCAGGAAGATGAAACATCCTCCGCAAACGGCAGAATTGATACCGAGGCAGAAAAGAGTATCTTTCAGCAGGAACTCAATGCTTTGGTGGGACAGGAAGGCTTTACGCAGGATGATGCTAATAAAATCTTCGGTTTATACACGCAGTCAGCTGAACCTAAAAAACGTCAAACCGGTTTTGCACTGGATACTCTTAAAGCAAGATCATTTGACGAAATAAAAGACGAAGCTGCTTTGACAAAAGTTCTTTCGGAAACCTTTGAAAAAAATAAAGCAACAAAAGACGGTGCTGTATATACACTTTTGGAAGACGCAATTAATGATGTAGCAGCAAAATTCAGAGCAAAAGAATTCAATTCAAAAGATGATATTAAGGCAATCAATAAAGAATTGAAGGCTGAAATTAAGAAAGACGAAACTGATCCTTTGAAAGATTTCAAACTTGATGTTCTTGAAATTCTCATCGACAAAGCCGAAGCTGCTCAAAAACAAAAAGAGTTCAATGAAGTTAAAGCAAAATTTAATGAATTAAGGTATCCTGACACGGAAAAAAATAAAGATGCCAAGCCGATGTCAAGAAAAGAAGCGAAAAAAGCTTTATTCAAAGAATTCAAAGGAAAAGGCTCTTATTATAAAGAATTTTTCGAAAAATATGTCGATGGTGTTATTGACAAAGAAATTTTGATACCTGATGCAAAAGCACAGATAGAAGAATCCATTAAAAACCAAAGAGGGAAAAGTAACATTACCTCTTGGGGTGATGTAAAAGATGCTGTCAGGGCTGAATTAGGTGAAGACGATGACGCTTGGGTTAATTTGATTCTGGCTTGGGGCAGAGACGAAAGTCGGTCTTTCAAAGAACAATATGTAAATCTTGATCCGTCTATGACAAAAGCTATGGGTAAGAGCGTTGCATCAGGTAACAGGATTGATAATGCAGTAAAGAACGGATTTACCATTGAAGATTTGGAAGATGTTTTCGGCACACATTTCTGGCGCGGGAATTGGAAGAATAACCATGAAGCAATAGAAAAATTGATTTCCGCAGGCTTGATATCCGAAAGAGAAGACGGAAAATATGATATAAAACCGCTTTCAGATAAAATCGGTTTAAAAGCCGGCGGTAATAATGCTGTGGATTATCAGAAAAAAGAATTGATACCGTATAGCGAAATGCAAAACATTATTACAGATATCCTTTCCGAAGGTAATATAACTGCCACAAAACTGAGAAAAGCTGATGTTATTTCTTTAGCAAAAGCTTGCGGATATGATTACAACGAAGACGGGTTCTTTAAAAAGTTGTATCAAAATACCGTAGGCGGTGTTTTAGGTGTGGCTGCGGGTATGTTACCTACAACTGTTGCAGGTTTGAATAAAGATAGCATAGATGTTCCATACCACATAGAAATCACAAAGGACTTGCAAATTGAGATTACGTTATCGACTGACGGTAATGCAAGCGTTAACTGGGGTGAGACAATTTATGATTTATTGAATCAAGACGTAATGAGTGGCGTACATTTAACTGAGGATGATATAGAACTCGACGGAAATACTCTAAGAATCAATAAACCTCTAAATGAAATAATTGATGGTGTAAGCGTGGAAGATCTTGCAGAATATGGTGTTGGAGTTGATAAAACAACAGCATTCATTATGAGCTTAGGTATTGCTTTAGGAATGATGGCTCTTAAAGCAGCACTTCAAGAAAGCAAGGGTGAACTTCCTGTAGCTGTTACTCAGTTCGATAATAAAAATATGACTTATGAAAAATACCTGAAAGAACTTGATGTAAAGGTTCAAAATAAACAAATGACTCCTCAAATCGCATCAGCATTGAAAGCTCTTGCACAAGCCTTTGTACAAATTGATGATGAAGGCGAGCAGAAACTTAATGATGACGGAACTGTACAATGGAATAAAGAAGGCTTTAAACAATTGCTCAATAAAATGGCAGGCGACCAGTCATTCCTTAACAAATACGAACTTCATATAGGTGCATCAAATGCTTTGGATAACGAGGCAAAATTGGTAGCAGAAGCTCAAGTTATAAATCCATGCGACGAAGTTGATGATACGCAAGAAACAGAAACAGGGACAGAAACAGAAAAAGACACAGAAACAAGAGGCAAATTGCGTAAAATAACAGTAAAATATGAAACACATAAAGAAGACGGCAGACATACAGGTTGGAAAGAACTCGCCGGAGCTTATGACGATTGCTTTGACAAGTACTTTGAATCTAATAAGGTTCCTGTTCTTAAATACAAGGGTAAATTTGTAAAAAATAAAAATTTAGCAAAAACTCGTATACTTAAACTTATGCAAGGTATCAAAGACGGTAACTTCTCGGCAGCACGTATAAATGAATTACTCGATTTGGTTTACAAAATGGAGCATAAACAACCGTACGAAGTTCCTGCGTATTTTGATCTTGCAGCTTATAACTCTGCTTTAAACGGTGCTCCGGGTAAAGAAACAGCTATGCCTGATCATATGCTTTATGATGACAATGTACCTGAATATGAATTAAGTGAAGAACAAAAAGCTGAATATTGTAAACGCGGTACATTTGAAAATAAAGCTTATACAAAAACAGGTTCTATTTCCGCGGCAAAAGGAACGAATACAATCAAAGACGAAACAACGTATATAGTCGATGAAAAAGGTGACGGAAATTACAAGCCTATCACCAAAGAACAATACGAAGAAAAATTAAAAACAGGTAAATATGATATAGATAACTAAAAGAGCGGCGCTGATTGATTAATCAGCGCTTCTTTTTTATGTTAGGAGAG
>CADCOS010000059.1 GCA_902803165.1 uncultured bacterium
GAATTATCAACAAGAAGAGAAACAAAAAATATTAAATCACAATTAAATGAAAGCAATACAAATTTAACCAAAGTTATTGAAAGTTATGCAAACACAATGGCAAATAATCAAACTGATTTAACAAAAGACATCAAAAAACTTTCAAATAAGAAAAAAACAGCACTTGTAAATAATATTTCCGCATTGTCAGAATATGGACAGCAATACTTGCTTTTGGCAACTGACGGAGTAAGAACAGCATCCAACACATTAAGAACTGCGCAAAAATTAAGTGAATTTGCAACAACCGTAAGCAACGTAAACAGAATCGCCGCAGATTTAAAAACCAGAGCTACAGCCGTTATTAATATGACAAACCAAATTAAAACAATTGCTGCTGCAGCAGGAGTAAGTGTTAAGTAAGGTAATTGATGTGATTAGGTGAATAGGTGAATAGGTGAATAAGTGATTAAGTAATCACCTAATCACTTATTCACCTATTCACCTTTTTTCGTGATTATGTGATTTCGCTTCGCTCCGTGATTATGTGACTATGAACTGCTTCTTATCCACTTAATCACATGATTACCTAGTCACCTAATCACTAATCACTATCCACCCAATTTTCCACTTTCCATTTTCAATTTTCCATTTACTTGACTGGATTCTTCGGTCGTTTCACTCCCTCAGAATGACGGAATATCACCTAATCACTATTCACACATTCACCCAATCACTTGCTTAATAAACCTTAACAGTTTGGCAGGTTAAAACACGTGATGTAAAATGTTAGGAGGGGGATTTTAATCTCTTTAGGGATTGTTGTACAAAAAGGGTATTTTTTAATGAAAAATTTCAAATTCTTGGGAATTTTGATTGCCGTGATGATTGGAACAATTTTACCGTCAGCCGCCGCAATGACATTTCCTAATATAAATATAGGTTTGCAGACTGCAAACACTCCGCAGGATTTTTCTAACGGACTGCAAATACTTATTTGGTTAACTATTTTAACGCTGGCACCGAGCATATTAATTATGACTACGTGCTTTGTTCGTTTAATCGTTGTTCTTGCGCTGACAAGGCAAGCGCTCGGAGCGGGGGCTTTGCCGCCAAATCAGGTTTTAGCAAGTTTGGCATTGATTTTAACATTTTTCATTATGGCGCCTACCTTCAATGAGATTAATGAAAAAGCGCTTCAACCTTATATGAACAACCAAATAACGCAGCAAGTTGCACTGGATAGAGGCATTCAGCCCATCAGGACATTTATGTTCAAACAAACACACGAAAAAGAGCTTGCTCTATTTGTAAGAATGGCAAAGATTGAAAAACCTAAAAATAAGGATGACGTACCGACTTATGTTTTACTTCCCGCTTTCATATTGAGCGAACTTAAAACTGCATTTACAATAGGTTTTGTTGTATATTTGCCGTTTTTGGTTATAGATATCGTTGTTTCTTCTGTACTGGTTTCAATGGGTATGATGTTTTTACCTCCGTCAATGATTGCTCTGCCGTTCAAACTCATAATGTTTGTAATGGTTGACGGTTGGTATTTGATTGTAAAATCTTTGGTAGACAGTTTTGTAAGGTGAGGTAAGAGGTCAAAATGCAGGATATAATTATAACTTTATTACAAAAAATGTTTATTCTAACCTTGCAAATGTCGGTTCCGATTCTTTGCGTGGGTGTTGTAATCGGTTTAATGGTAAGTATTTTTCAGACTGTTACCCAAATACAGGAATCAACCCTGACTTTTGTACCAAAAATAATCGGATGCGTAATTTTGTTAATATTTTTACTTCCGTGGATGATAAATGTATTTGTTACAACAACACATGAATTTATGACAACAATACCGCAATTAGTAGGGGCTATGTGATGTTTAATCTTGACGTATTGTTTTCCGTAACCAATATAGTCCTATTTATGGCAATCTTTACGAGATTATCAGGACTTTTTGCCTCTGCGCCTCTATTTTCAACATATCCGATTCCTGCACAGGTAAAAATGTGGCTTGCGGCTGCAATCGCTTTTATACTATTCCCTATTGTTCAATACAACACCCACATGATTGCACCGACAACTGTTCCGGCTCTGACATTAATACTGTTTAAAGAATTTGCCATAGGTTATGCAATAGGTTTTTGCGCAAATATTATCTTTATCGGGGTTGAATTTGGGGTAAATACGTTTACCGTCCAAATGGGATTGTCTGCCGATCAAGCATTAAATCCTGCTTCCGGCGGTAATTCACCGGTGCTTACACAAGCGTACACATATCTTGCGTCAATGATTTTTATAGGTTTGGGAGCTCACAGGTGGCTATTTGCTGCAATATATAACAGTTTTAAGGACATGCCGGTCGGCTACACTTTTGCTTTTTCGGCAGGTCTGGTTGAGCAAATTGTAATAGTAACAAGTCAAATTTTTTCAGTTGCTTTGGGAATTGCAATTCCGATATTCGGAATTTTATTCATAACTGATATTTTATTGGGCTTTACATCAAAAATGATGCCGCAAATGAATATTTTTATGGTATCTTTACCGTTAAAAATATATTTAGGTTTGCTGCTGTCACTAATATTTATGCGCCCGATGGCGGAACATATTGCAGTCTTGATAGAACAATTCTTAACAAAAGTGGCAATAATATTTTAGAAAGGAGCAGAAGATAAGTAAATAAGGTGATTAGGTGATTAGGTGAATGGAAAATTGAAAGTGGAAAATGGAAAATAGAAAATTTCGTCATTCCGAGGGAAGTGAAACGACTGAAAAATCCAGTTAGTAGGTCAAGCATAGCCTGACAAAAGTTGATTGGGTGAATAGGAAAACTTTCCTGGTCACATAATCACGGAGCGAAGCGAAATCACATAATCACGAAAAAATTTTACTTATTGAAAATAAAAAATGGCTAACGATTCGGCGGCAGAAAAAACAGAAGAGGCGACCTATCGGCGAAGACAGAAAGAACGCGAGCGAGGTAACGTATCAAAGAGCAAAGACTTTGAATCAGCACTTGTTATGGCAGGTGCTATCGGTTTGCTTGCAATTTTAGCCAAATATATGCTTACAACCATACAAAGCATGATGAGAGATACTTTTTCAAACCTTAACCCCGCAGGAATTGATGTATCAAATATCTCCGGCTTGATGGATCCGTATTTCAGGTATTTGGGAGTAATTGTAGTTCCGTTTTTTGTGCTGCTTGTGATTCTCTCAATTGTAGTCGTAAGAATGGATGTCGGTCATGTTTTTGCATTGGAAAAAGCAAAATTTAATCTTGAAAACCTTGCACCGAGAAGATTGTTGGAAAACGCCAAAAGAATGATTAACCCGTTTCAACCCCGTTCAATGGTTGAATTTGCAAAATCAATATTAAAAATCGTAATCGTTGCCGCCTGCGGTTTTTCAGCAGTAAACAGCAGAAAGGGAGATTTGCTCGGTTTGGTCGGATTAGAATTGCCGATTGCTCTCAATATAGTCGGTTCAATTTTAATGCAGATGATTATTAATATGTGTATTGCAATGCTGATACTCGGATACCTTGACAAAAAATATCAGAATTACGAATACGAAAAATCAATCAAAATGACTAAACAAGAGGTTAAAGACGAATACAAAGATACCGAAGGTGATCCGAAAATAAAAGCTCGTATCCGTGCTATACAAAACCAAATGGCAAGACAAAGAATGACTGCCGCTGTTCCTAATGCAGATGTTGTGGTTACAAACCCTACTCATTATGCGGTTGCAATACAGTACGACAAAACAAAAGCACCTGCACCTATTGTTATTGCAAAAGGTGTTGACTATCTTGCATTTGAAATTAGAGAGATAGCTAAACAAAACAATGTTCCTATTGTTGAAAACAGACCTGTGGCGAGAGCTTTATATAACAATGTTCCGGTCGACGGAATAATTCCTTCGGATTTATATGTAGCTGTTGCCGAAATCCTTGCTTACGTGTACAATAGTAAAAGAGAGACTTAGGTAGGATAGATGGAATTTACTAAATTATCAAATATTCTTAAGAATAATGATATTGTCCTTGCGATAGGCTTGGTTGTCATTGTCTGTATGATGGTAATACCACTGCCCGCACCCCTTTTGGACATCCTGCTTACAATTAATATTTCTCTTGCGGTTGTTATATTGCTTGTTTGTTTATATACACAAGAACCGCTTGATTATTCATCATTTCCTACGGTTTTGCTTATTGCAACACTATTCAGGCTCGGCTTGAACGTAAGTTCCACCCGATTGATTTTGCTTCAAGGGCAGGCAGGTAACGTAATATCCTCGTTCGGAGAGTTTGTTGTCGGCGGTAATTACGTTGTCGGTGCGGTTATATTCTGTATTCTTGTATTAATTAACTTTATGGTTATCACAGGCGGTGCAACCCGTGTCGCTGAAGTTTCGGCTCGTTTTACATTGGATAAAATGCCCGGTAAACAGTTAAGTATCGATGCCGACTTAAACTCCGGATTAATAAACGAAGAACAGGCAAAAGAAAGACGAAAAAAACTCGAACGTGAAACAGATTTCTACGGTACTATGGATGGTGCTTCAAAGTTCGTTAAAGGTGATGCAACAGCCGGTATCGTAATTACATTAATTAATATCGTCGGCGGTTTGATTATCGGTGTTATACAATTACACATGAATGTACAAACGGCGCTTGGCACATATACAATCCTTACGGTAGGTGACGGTCTTGTATCACAAATACCTGCACTTTTAATCTCTACCGCAACAGGTTTAATCGTATCCCGTGCTACAGGAAAAGATGAATCACTTTCAACCGATATCAAAAACGAAATGTTTTCCGATCCGAGAGTCCTCGGTGTTGTATCGGGCTTGCTCGCATTTATGGGTATAATTCCGGGAATGCCGACTGCTCCATTCCTTTTAATAGCAGCTCTTGCAGGAGGACTTGCTTATATGAAAGGCAAAGAAAAAACCGAAGTCGCGCAAACAGAAGAAGCTAAGCGTGTTGAAGAAGAACAGCAGGAAAAAATCGGCAAGAAAGAAAAACGTGCAAAAGCTACAAAAGAAAGTGTTATGGAGCTATTAAACGTTGATACGATAGAAATTGAGGTCGGATACAGGCTCGTACAGCTGCTTAACGTTGAAATGGGCGGAGACCTGCTTGAACGTATTGCCCAAATAAGAAGACAGACAGCGCTTGATTTAGGTATTGTACTTCCGTCAATAAGAGTCAGGGATAATTTACAGCTTTCTCCTAATTCTTATCAAATTAAGTTAAAAGGCGTTGCACTTGAATCAGGTGAGGTATATCCTGAAAGGTACTTGGCTATGACAGCAGGAGATCCTGTAGGTAACCTTACTATTAACGGTATTCACGCAATTGAACCGGCTTTCGGATTACCTGCAATCTGGATTGAACCGAAAGACAAAGACCTTGCCGAAATGTCAGGGTACACAGTAGTTTCAGCTTCTGCCGTTATTTCAACTCATATTACCGAAGTAATCAAAAAATGCGCTTCCGAAATTGTTTCAAGGTACGATATTCAACAGCTTATCGACAACCTTAAAAAAGAAGTTTCGGAAGAGTATGTTGATGACATTATGAAAGATATATCTATCAGCGATGTACAAATTGTTATTCAAAACCTGCTTAAAGAAGGCGTTGCGGTAAGAGATTTGAAAACTATACTGGAAACAATAAGCTTGCAAGCTAAAATCAACAAGAATCCTAATTTCTTAACCGAACATGTCCGTCAGGCGCTTTCAAGAAATATTTGTAAACAGAATCTCGCAGATACAGGCGAACTTTATGTGGTTACGCTTTCACCTGATGTTGAAAATACGATTGCTAAAGGCGCAAGCCCTGACGGCACAAGCGTAACTCTTGATCCTAATTTCACAAGAACTTTGTTTGATAAGATGAATACCGAACTTGAAAAAGCAATTACAGCAACGAGCAATCAGCCTGTAATCCTGTGTTCATCACCAATAAGACTTTTATTCAGAAAATTGGTCGAAAGAACTTATCCGCAAATTGCAATTATGTCATATAATGAAATAAGCCCGAATGTTAAAGTAAAATCGGTTGGTGTTGTAAAAGTTTAGAAAGGAACTTTGAAAATGAGAGAACTTATTAAAAATGAACAGCTTGTAACAATCGTTCCTCAGAATTTTAAAAATTCTAATAAAGGCAGAGTTATTGATGTCAGTATGGACGGGTTCAAAATGGAACTTAAATACAAACCTGAAGGACTTATACAAAACCACATCTGCGATTTTTATTCTCTTACGGAAAATGGTTATTTGTACTTTGAATCATATATTCAAGCTTTGGAAAACAATGTTATTACAATTGCAAATCCGGTTAAACACAGATTCTTGCAAAGACGTAAATACACACGTATTAAATTCATTGAAAATTTGGAACTTGTTTGCGGTGATATTAAGCATAAAATCAGAACACTTGACCTTTCTGCCGGCGGTATGAAGGTTCAAACCGAAGAAAATATTGATATTGAAAAACTATACAATGTAACAATAAATCTTAGTGCTGAGCAAGAAATTAAGTGTAAATATCAACTTATCAGAGTCGAAAGAGGAGATAACGGACTGTATACCATATCCGGTAAATTCGCAAATATTTCTAATATCGACAAAATGACTTTGATACAATTCTGTATGAAGAAGGAAATGGAGAATAAGAATAAATAATGAACTATACCGAAAGTATACGTAATTTTTTTCTTGTTATAACTTTATTAGTCATCGGCGCTATTAAAGTAGTAAAAATAGGTACGGTAGATATGCACTTTTTAATAGCTACTGCTGTTGTATTGCTTCCTGCTTTGATAGTTATGGGATTTTTAGGACAAAAAATCGGAGAAATTGTAGATAATCCTAAAAACAGAGAGGATGCCGATTATAAAATTGCGGTACTTAATGCACTTAAAAAAATGGACAAATCCATTACCCTTCAGGAACTTAATGATAAACTTACAAAAACTGCCGCAGAACCTGATATCCCTGAAACTCAATCGGAAGACGACCTCGATATATAGGTGAATGGGTGATTATGTGAATAGGTGACCAATCCACAAAGAAAAATAAACAGCTGCTAAGTGCATATTAACACACAGCGCAACTGTTAAAGACCATAAAAAAGAGGTTTGTATTTTTCTTACAACAGAATCAACACAAACCCCTAAATTTATTTTCGGATGAAAAACAACGCCCGTACACTGATGTCACATTTTTATCCGTAATTTCGGCGCACACATCAGCATACATCACACACACACAATAATATCTTCGTATATCAAATCTATAAGCAGTAATCTCTCTGCCTGTTATACACACCATTGCTGTTTACTCCTTTTATAGGATTATAAAACATCAACAATTTTTTTCAAGACGGTTATTAAGAAATATTAA
>CADCOS010000060.1 GCA_902803165.1 uncultured bacterium
CTACTTGCAACTTCGTGTGTTTTTCGGTAAAATGTACATATCTTTATCTATAAGAAGAGGAAAAATATAAATGTTCGAACGTTTTACAGAAAAAGCAATTAAGGTAATTATGTTAGCGCAGGAAGAAGCTCGCCGTTTGGGACATAATTTTGTCGGAACGGAACAGATTCTTTTAGGGTTAATAGGAGAAGGTACCGGAATTGCTGCAAAAACACTCAAATCAATGGGAGTAAATCTCAAAGATGCAAGAGTTGAAGTTGAAAAAATTATCGGAAGAGGTTCCGGCTTCGTTGCCGTAGAAATACCTTTTACACCAAGAGCGAAAAGAGTTTTGGAACTTTCTTGGGATGAAGCAAGACAACTCGGTCATAACTACATAGGAACCGAACACTTGCTTTTAGGCTTGATAAGAGAAGGTGAAGGAGTTGCCGCACGAGTTCTTGAAAACTTAGGCGTAGATTTGAATAAAATCAGAAGCAACGTTGTAAAAATGCTCGGTGATTCCAAGCCAACGGCAGGTGCAGGTGCAGGAAGCGGTTCAAGCTCGTCTTCAAGTTCTTCTTCCGCAAGTAAAGTTAAAACACCGAGTCTCGATGAGTTTGGTACGGACTTAACTCTTGCGGCATCGGAATTAAGACTTGATCCGGTTGTCGGTCGTGAAAAAGAAATTGAGCGTGTTATACAAATTCTTGCAAGAAGAACAAAAAACAATCCTGTTTTGCTCGGTGAACCGGGTGTCGGTAAAACAGCAGTTGCGGAAGGTCTTGCAATAAGAATAGTAAATAATGAAGTTCCTGATATTTTGGAAGGCAAGAAGATTATTCAATTAGACATGGGCTTGCTTATTGCAGGTACAAAATACAGAGGTGAATTCGAAGAACGTCTTAAAAAGATAATGGACGAAATTCGTCAGGCAGGAAATGTAATTTTAGTAATAGATGAAATGCATACTTTAATAGGCGCAGGTGCTGCCGAAGGTGCAATTGATGCCGCTAATATTTTGAAACCGGCGCTTTCAAGAGGTGAACTTCAGGTAATCGGTGCAACAACTTCCGATGAATACAGAAAATATGTTGAAAAAGATTCTGCTCTCGAAAGAAGATTTCAGCCCGTAATTATTGAAGAACCTTCAATTGAAGAAACAATAGAAATTATAAAAGGTTTGAAATCTAAGTATGAAGAACATCATAACCTTATAATTTCTGACGAAGCCATCGTTGCCGCCACAAAACTTTCAAGCAAATACGTAAATGACAGATTTTTGCCTGATAAAGCGATAGACGTAATTGACGAAGCTTCTTCAAAAGTAAGGTTAAAATATTGCACACTTTCTCCGGAAGGAAAAGAACTTGATAAAGAATTAAGGGAAATTATTAAGGAAAAAGAAGAAGCAATAAGAAATCAGGAATTTGAAAGAGCATCAGCTCTTCGTGATGACGAAGCAAATATGAAAGACAGAATCAGAGAAGTTTCTGAAGAATGGCGTCGTCAAAATGATGCTAATAAACCAACAGTTACGGAAGATGACGTAGCTCAGGTTATTGCAACCATGACAGGTGTTCCTGTTACAAAACTTACTGAAGGTGAATCGGAAAGATTGATGAGACTTGAGGATACACTTCATGCAAGAGTAATAGGTCAATCTGATGCAGTTATTGCAATATCTAAAGCAATCAGAAGAGCCAGAGTAGGTTTGAAATCACCAAACAGACCAATCGGAAGTTTTATATTCTCAGGGCCTACCGGTGTCGGTAAAACAGAACTTGCAAAAGCTCTTGCGGAAGCTGTTTTCGGAAGTGAAGATAACATGATTCGTGTTGATATGTCAGAATTTATGGAAAAACATTCAACCGCAAAATTAATCGGTTCACCTCCGGGATACGTCGGATATGATGACGGCGGTCACATGTCAGAGCTTGTCAGAAAGAAACCTTATTCGGTTATACTTTTTGATGAAATAGAAAAAGCTCACCCTGATGTATTCAATATTTTACTCCAAATCCTTGATGACGGACGTTTGACGGATGCTAAGGGTAAACATATTAACTTCAAAAACACAATTATAATCATGACATCAAATGTCGGTGCAAGCATGATTACAACTCAAGGTAAACTTGGTTTTTCTGCTAATGCCGATGATGCTAAGAAAGATAAATACGAAAAACTTAAAGATACTGTTAACGAAGAACTCAAAAAGGCATTCAGACCGGAATTCTTGAACCGTATCGATGATATTATCGTATTCTCTCACTTGAGCAAGGAAGAAATCAGACAAATTGTAGATTTAATGATGAAAGATTTGTTCAAGAGACTTTCGGAAAGAGAATTGTCTATAGAAGTTACTGATGAAGTTAAAGATTATCTTGCAAAAGACGGTTATAACGAAGCTTATGGCGCAAGACCTTTGAGAAGATTGATTCAGAGAAAGATAGAAGACCAGCTTGCCGAAGAAATTTTAGGTAATGCATACCAGCCGGGTGATACAATTCTTCTAAAATTGGATTCATCAGAAGGTGAAGGTAAAGAAAAGATTGTTTTTGAAAGAAAAGCAGGTGGTGCTTCCGAATCACAAGCTGAACCGGCAGCTGTCGAATAACAGACAGATAAAATAAATAATTTTAATAAATGCACCGAAATACATATTTCGGTGCATTATTTCTCTTTTCTAATATTTTATAATTTAATTGCGTTTTTTATTCTTTCAATTAATTTATTTACAGAATCTTTTTCTTCTTGAGGAATATCAAATTCTAAATAATCTTCAAAATATTCTAAAGCATCTTCATAATCGTTTCTTGCCATAAATAAAATAGCAACTTTTTTGTATGCAAGAATAAATTTGTCATTTACGGCAATGGCTTTTAAATAATTAGAAATAGCTTTATCAATTTCGTTATTAGCTTCATAAGCTTGTGCTAATGCGTAATATAGTAATTCGCTGTCTTCTCTGTAGGTTAAAACGTTTTCGAAATTAGATATTGCACTTTCATAATCACCCAATTCAAAGCAAACATGTCCTAAATCATAATAAGCATCATAATTTTCCGGCTGACCGTCAAGAACTCTTTCTAACTCCACAACAGCATCTTCATATCTTTGGTCTTCTATATAAGCTCTTGCAAGAAGATGCGCCAATATTAAATTGTTTTCCAATTCATAGCTTCCTCTTTGCAAAGTTCCGATAGTAGAAGCAATATCGCCGTTTTTAAAATATAAATCAGAAAGATTAATATAAGCTTGTGCAAGCTCAGGATCAAGTTCAATAGCTTTTGTATAACAGTTCAAAGCATGTTCGCTGTCACCGGAACAAGAATATGCTACACCCATATTGTTGTAGACATCAGCATTATCCGGTTCAGTTTCAAGAACGGAACTAAACGCATCTATACATTCTTTATATTTACCTTCTTTAAAAAGCTCCATTGCTTTATCTATTTTTTCGGACATTACAGGTCTCCATTCACATCTTTCGTATCAATATTGTGTATAACGGTTCTTACATTTCCTTCAGCCTGAAAATCTTTCGGATCCATTGTAATTTTAATTTTGTCGGCAATTATATCTCTGTCGGATTGAATAATTTTTGAACGCCCGACAAAATAAATTTCATTCATTTTATTAGTTTCTTTGTTAGGGAATACACTTACTTTAGGCCCTTGTGCGTAGTAATCATCAAACCAAATTTTTACATGTCCCGAACCGATATAAGAATTTTGAGATTTTTTATACTGTTGATAATCAGAATGTATTGTAAGTTTTTTCCCGTCATCAGTGTAAGCTATTGTTTTTGTATTACCGGTTACGCTCATTTCATCGGTTACAGGATTGTATACAAAATGATGACCTTCAGATACATCTTGATTTTGTTTAACAACGGCATTACCGATTAAATCAATTTTTTTCAATCCGCCTTTACTGTCTGCTAAAATAACAGCTTTATCTGAAACAGTTTGAATATCTTTATATTTAATTCCTACTGAACCGGTTGCTACCATTATATTACTTTTAGTATCATATTCCTGTTCATCTGCATTAATAATAACGATTGGTGTATTACCTTCCGTTATAATTGATTGAGAATCACCTTCGGCACGTACAACTTTATTAATTAAAGAAACCTGAAGGATATTGGCTTTTACCTCTCTTTTTTTATTTGCATTAATTTCAAATGCATAAGGTTTGTCATAAAATGTCGCTGTATCAAGTTTGTTGTTTCTTCTTACAGAAACATCTGCGCGCGGGCTTACTACCGTTAAATTATCCATTTTAACCGTAACTCCGCCGTCAAGATTTATTTTTCTGTCTTTATCGGAAAAAGTTTGGGTTTTAGATTCTATTATTAAATCGGAAGCCGTAACCGCAAGCCCGATAAATATTAAAAAAGCCGTTATTAATATCTTTTTCATTATGACTCCTTATTTTTTCCAAAAACTTTTGTCTGAGTTTTTCCTACAATTTTAAATTTATTATAATCTGCACCTATTATGCATTTATCCGCAGTAGCTGTCATTTCGTTGCTTTTTTTGATTTTAACATGACCTTCGGCAATTGTATCCTCATCAGAACCGTACCATGTCAGTTTATCAGCTTCAAGCGAGGTTTCATCCTTTAAAACTATATAAGTGTTTTCATAAAGTGTGATAATTTTGTTTTTTTCATCGTAAGAACCTTTTGAGGATTGAAAACTCATAGTAACTTCTTTATCTTTATAAAAATTACCTGTTACGTTATGAAGAATTGCAATACCGTCTTTGTTGTCATAATTTCCTTTTTCGCCGTAAATTTCAAAGTATTTTGTACCGTTTTTTGTTTCGGTAATAATAAGCCCCACGGCATTGACTTTTTCGTCATTTGCACCGTTTTTAATCTGCGCACGGTTAAAATTTCCCGTAATAATACTCGCAGAAATAAAAGCCCAGCTCATTATGAACAAAATAAAAAGTATCGCTATAAGATAAGCTTTCCTTTTTTTGCTCAATTTATTAAATCGTTCCGCAAGTTTTTTAAAATACTTCATAAGAGTATTTTATCACATAAATTTCTTTAACTGCAATAAAAATGAATATTTTTTGACTTTTAAAAAACGGTCATTAATATATTACTGTAAATTTTTGTAACAAAAAGAAAAAAAACTCTAAAGTTTTAAAAAAAACAGCCGATATAAAAGTTGTAAGCAAAACGGAAATTCTTGGAAAGGATAGAATATGCGTATCGAAAACGAAATGTTATCTAGATTTAATAGGAGTGAGAAAATGAATTTATCAGAAACAACACTATCAAATGAATTGGACTTCTTTTTTGACAATGTAATGGATACAGTAGTTGACTTTTTTACAGAAAGAGAAGAATTAAAAGTTTAAGTCAAGATTCAAAATATTCAAATACCCCAAAGGGGCGGGGCGGTCTGAATCACCGCCCCGCCCCTTTGTTTATTTTTTATTAAATGGAGTGTATAAATTACAATACTTGCCTGTAAAACATGTTCATGCGAGAATAATTCTGACTGGCAACAGTAAATCGTAGTAGTAGGGTGCGAATTAAACTAAGCACCAAAGGAATATAGAAGGAAAAAGAAAAATGGCTAGAAAAACTCCATTAGAAAAAATCAGAAATATTGGTATTGCCGCTCACATTGACGCAGGTAAAACCACTACAACTGAA
>CADCOS010000061.1 GCA_902803165.1 uncultured bacterium
AAAAGCCGGTAATAGGAATCGAACCTACAACCTACGGTTTACAAAACCGTTGCTCTACCGTTGAGCTATACCGGCAACAGAGTTAATAGTAACTTAAACAAATTTTATTGTCAATAAAAATTTAGCATGGTTTCGCTCATTCCTAATTGTAAATTTATGTAACAAAATGTCTGAATTTATTAAAGTTTTTTTCAAATCTGCCGATATATATCTTGTAAGAGTATAAGATTAGACAGGAGTATTAGTTATGTATTCTATGTGGCCCGGTTGTTACAGTTTTAGGGATGAATTAAAGATGTTTGCTTTATGGTTTAAAGAGCAAGTGGACACTATGCTCTTTAAAATCAGCGAATTGGAGCGCAAGTTGAATTGCTAGTATGTGATTGAACAAAAAAGAACTAACTCTCGAAATACGTACACAAGCACTTTAAAAGAGTGCTTTTTTTTTGCTTTGTTTTTTGATAAAATATTGATGAGATTTGGGATGTATTACCGTTTGGTAATACATGGGATAAAATGAAGAGACTGTTTTATTTATTAATATTAATAATATCATTTTTAATATCATTTATTTGTCCGGTTAATGCAGAAGGCGAGCAAATTAAGGTTTTGTCATTGAATTATGATAATTCATCTTCAATCGTTTCAATTTCGACCACAGGCGCCGGCGCAGCAGAAGGATTCACTCCGCCGCAAAAATATATAGCGCTTGCGAACCCGAACAGGATATATTTTGATATAAATAACGCAATTTTAGTCGGTGAAAAACAGCAGATATTATTTGAAAAAAGCCCTATAAAAGAAATCAGGCTTGCTCAATTTAACACAAACCCGTTTATAGTTCGTGCAGTTATTACATTTGAAGAGAAATTTGATACATCAAAGGTCAAATTGATTTGTTCCGGCGGAAATATCATCGCTAAAATAAAGACTCCTGTTATAAAAAATGATTATTTTGATAATTTATATAATGACGAACCTGAATCTGAAGAATATTCTTCAATTACAGCAAGCTCCCAAATTATCAAAAAAGTTGAAATTCCTGCGGCGGAAGTGCAGACGGAAACATCTGACAATACCGTTAATGAAATAAAGCAAGCGTTTGAAAATTCAACGCTTCCTAATACTGACGGAAAAACTTATGATTCTGTAATTTCGGTAGATTTATCTTCAAAATTAAAAATGCGGACAAAATACTACATAAACCAGTATATTCCGAAAAATGACGGACTTTTGATAAGCGGCATAGGTCAGATTTCAACAGCAAGGATGTTTTATTTAAATTCTCCTAAACGAGCCGTTATCGATCTTCCGAACGCTTATTTAGCTAAAGATATACGTAACAAAGAAGTAAACCTCTGTCCGAATGGTGCATGCAAAGATGTCGCAAAAATCGGACAATTCGAATTTAATAAAGCAAGAATTGTAATAACATCAGAAGATGCGGAGAAATATATTCCCGTTTTTTCCCCGGATTCTCAATCTGTTGTTGTAGTGAATGCGGATAAACTTAATCATACAGCATTATCAAATATAGTTTCTAATTTAAACAAAGCCTTTATAAGAAGAATAGATTCAAAAACGAGCGAATTAATCCTTTCGTTTACCGCACCTGTTACACATTCAATAATAAGAACGGATACGGATTTAAAGCTGTATTTATTTAACGTAAAAAGTTATAACGAGCAGGATATTTTAAAAACAGTAAACAACACCGCATACAAACAGTTAAACATATCTTTATTGCCGCAAATAGGTATTAAAGCGGGTTTAAATATAAGTAAAAAAGATGTGGTTAAAATAGATAAAAGCGTTGATTCAAAAGCTTTGAAAATAACAATAAAACGAGTTTCTAATGAAGAGATCAGAGCAAATGATAAGCCTTCAAGGAAAAATAAAGTTAAGAGCAAAGTTGTTATTGATGCAGGTCACGGCGGAACAGATTACGGCGCAATAAGAGAAGGTGTAAACGAAAAAGACATTGTTCTTGATATTACAAAACGTGTTGAAACGATATTGCGTTCAAAAGGTTTTAAAGTAGCTTTAACAAGGAAAGATGATACCTATGTCTCATTGGAAGACAGGGTAGCTTTTGCGGAAGACGAAGAACCGGAAATATTTGTAAGTATTCACGTAAATTCAGCTGTTTCCACCACTCCAAACGGCATTGAAACTCATTGGTATCACGAATACAGCAAGCCGCTTGCCGAAATTATTCATAAACATTTTATAAAAGAAATTCCTGATGCCAATGACAGAGGTTTATTTAAGTCAAAATTCTATGTAATAAATCATACAACTATGCCGGCAGTTCTTTGTGAAATAGGATTTCTCTCAAATGATGAAGAAAGAAACAAATTAATTTCTGACGAACGCAAACAAAAAACTGCAAAAGCGATTGCCAATGGTATAATAGAATATATCGGAGGTTTAAAATAAATTTTGGATAATAATGAAACAAAACTAAACAGCTCTCCTATAGGATTTTTCGACTCGGGTGTCGGAGGATTGTCTGTGTATTCAGTATTCAGAAAACTTTTACCTAATGAAAATACCATATATTACGGCGACTTAAAGAATATGCCTTACGGTAATAAAACTAAAGAAGAACTCACAGGTTATGCAAAAAAAATACTTAATTTTATGGCATCCAAAGAAGTTAAAGCTGTAGT
This sequence comes from uncultured bacterium, assembly GCA_902803165.1. Classification (GTDB taxonomy): domain Bacteria; phylum Cyanobacteriota; class Vampirovibrionia; order Gastranaerophilales; family Gastranaerophilaceae; genus CAG-196. Next base: position 2,673 of record CADCOS010000061.1, read on the forward strand.
AATTGCCTGCAACACTTCTTCTGCAACAGTTTACGACATAATAAAAAATGAATATAATTTTAAAATCTATCCTATTATACAATCTTGTGCAAAAGTAATTTCGAGCTATGATGTTGATACAATAGGAGTTTTTGCAACATCTGCAACAATTAAATCAGGTGCTTACGCAAGAGAAATAGAGAAATATAATCCTAATATCAAGGTAGCAGGTATTGCTTGCCCTCGTTGGACAAATTTTGTTGAAAGCTCTCTGACTGATTCGGAAGAATGTATAGAGGATATTAAAAATAAATATAACGAAATAGCTGCATTTAACCCGCGGAAGATAATTTTAGGATGCACTCATTACCCGTATTTACTGCATAATTTAACCAAATTTGCACCTGAAGAAATGTTTATTGATCCTGCTAAGATTTTTGTTGACTATATAAAAAAAGATTTGTCTGAAAATAATCTGCTAAACCATTCTAAAAATATTGGCACGGAAGAATTTTTTGTAAGCGCTAATCCCAAAGAATTCAAAAAAAATGCAAAACTTTTTTATGAGCTTAAAAATATCCCTGCTTTAATTGATTAGCTGCATTAGCAATTCAGTGTAGCTATAAAGTCTGATGAAAAGATAGAAACGGATAATAAAATAAAGATAAAAAGGAGATTTCTTATGAAAAAACTTTTTATTTTTATCACTTTAGTACTTACTTATCCTGTTTTTGCCGCTTGCCCGATAGAAGGGGACGGAAGCGCATGCATTGCAGAATTTCAATCTTTCAGCATGCGAAATCAATCTGACATCACATCAATTAAACCGCCTCAAGCACTCAATAACAGAAGGTTTATAGAAACGCCGAATGCGGCGCAGAATATCAATAAAACGGAAAGAGAAGATTCAAGAAGAGATTTCGGACCTCGAAACAGCGATTACAGTTATAATGCAAGCTGTCAATTCGGAAATTGCCGCCAAAGCGGTACTCCAACGAACGTAAGTGCCGAAAATTAAATCGGCACTTTTCGGAATATATCTTCTTTACAAGGTGCTAAAAATAGAGTAATATAAAAAAATAGATTTACAATTTGTTACAATTTCGCAATTAAATTTGTTTTGAGGCTTTGTTTAAAATATAATGTCGAATGTAACAGAAAGTAATAACCCATAATTTAAATTTAGGAATACGGATACTATGAAAAAACAAATTTGTTATTTGCTTGCAGCACTTTGTATAATTGGTCTCAACAATGCAGCAAAAGCTGATGTTCCAATGGCAGCCAGCATTGGAGGTTACGATGCCGGTGCATTCAACAAAATGGAATCATCACAAGTCAACAGTTATAAACTGGAAAAGAGTTATGTACAATCACTTGACCATGTAACCAATGATGAAAGATTGTACGATGCAACTATCGAAGAAGACATAGCAAGGGAAGGTGTTTTATACAACCCTCACTTCTTGTTGGAAAAGATTAATTTTGAAGGAAATACAAAAATCGCCGATTCTGAACTTCAACATTTAGCACTTGAAGTTTTAGGCGAAGATATTTTCTTTGATGAACTTTTGGAAGTTTGTTCAAAAGTTACAAATTTATATCACGAAAAAGGCTATTTAACATCTTATGCAACAGTTCCGCCTCAAAGAATTGTTGACGGTGTTGCAACAATTAAGATTGTTGAAAGTAAAGTCGGCGAACTTAATATCGAAGGCGAAAAATGGACTCGTGAATGGTACTTAAGACACATTATCATGGGTAAAGCAGGCTTAAGAGAAGGTAATGTATTTAACGCAAAGCACCTTCAAAGAGCTATGAAAGAAATAAACAGAGAACCTTATGTTCAAGTTCAAACAGAAATTGAACGTCAGGCTGACGGTGAAGAAAACACGGAAATCACTTTAAATGTACGTGACAGATTCCCGATACAACTTGGTTTCTCTTATGATGACTACGGAAGAACCTTAACAGGTGATCAACGTGTAGGTTTCTTGGTTGGTATGCACAACCTTACAGGTTTAGGTGATAAGATTTACGGCGGTACAATTTTGTCATCAGGAGCTACAGGTTGGATGGCAGGTTATTCACTTCCTGTTAGTTCATACGGAACAAGAGCTTCGTTCGATTTTTCAGATTCACACGTAAGATTGGGCGGACCTTACAAATCAGCTAATATCAGAGGTAATGCTCAAAGTTATTTCTTCAAACTTACGCATCCGTTGATTCAAACAGCTAAATCCGATTTGTTCATATATTCAGGATACGATTTGGTAAGAGCAAATACTTCTTTCGGAAATTATCCTCCAAAGAATTATTTGTCTGATTATACATTACATGTATGGCGTTCAGGCTTGTACGGTATGACTGATGACAATTACGGTCGTTGGATTGGTAACTTAGGTATTGATTTCGGTATGGGCGGAAAAGAAAAGACAGGTCTTTCAAATGCCGATAAAACATTCTTTAAGTTAACAGCCGGTGCTACTCGTGTTCAGAGATTGTTCACAAGAAGTATGGGTATCGTAAGAGTCGGCGGTCAATACTCACCTGATAAGCTATTTGCAGCTGAACAAATGCAGCTCGGCGGCCCTTACACATTAAGAGGATACCAGCCGGCAGAAGTAATCGGTGATTACGGTATATCAGGTACTGTTGAATACAGAACTCCAATACCTTTCTTAGACAAGGTTTGGCCATGGCTTGATGACAGATTAAGATTTGCAGTATTCTATGATTGGGGTTGGATTGGTTCTAACCAGCACATAGATTATCCTACAAGATTCTTACAGAGTGCAGGTTTCGGAGCATATATGCCGTTAACTGATTGGTTATCAGCTCAAGTAGGTGTCGGATTCCCATTCGAACATCACTATCAAAAGAATACAGCAAGATTCTACTTTAGTATCAATTCAGACTTAGACAGATTGATACCTTTGAGAAATCCTGAAAAGCTGTAAGGCGAATATAGTATAAAAAAAGACGGTTTTTAAGAACCGTCTTTTTTTTATTGATTGAATTCTTGATTTATAAGTTTGTCTTGAAGGTCTGCAATCTGCAAATGATGTTCCAGCATAGACTGATTTCTGCCTTCATAGGCAAAATCATAATTGTCGTTTAAATCAATAGCTTTATTAAAATATTCAATAGCAAGTTCAAAATCTTTATGTATATAATAAGCTGTTCCGATTAAAGCATAATCAGTCTCTTTATTATCAGAAAAAGAGAGTGCTTTTTGGTAATATTTTATAGCTTCATCTTTTAGTCCTTGTGATAATTTAACACAGCCTAAACCCCTTAGTGCCGTTATATTATTAGGTTCATTTTGCAATATATTCATACAAGCTTCTTCGCAGCCCGAGTAATTTGCTTTGTCGTACTCAGATTTTGCCTTGTTTATAAGCGCCAAAAGTTTTATTTTAGCCTGAATCCGTTTTAATGGTTTTATTATATCGGAATTATTATTATTTTCCATTACTAAACTTCCGTTTTCGATTTTTTCTCATAAAATTTTCTTAAAAATGACGGTCTGTGATATGGAGAAAGTCCGTATTTTTCGATAGCTTTAAGATGTTCTGCGGTTAAATATCCCGCATTTTTTTTCCAATTATACATAGGATATTCTTCGTGCAAAGTTTCCATATATCTGTCACGTGTAACTTTGGCTAAAATACTTGCCGCAGCTATCGATGCTGATTTTGAATCTCCTTTAATTATAAATTTTTGTTCAAGAGGATATTCTTTTATAAGTTTATTTCCGTCTACAAGAGTTAGGATATTGCTGTTATAACCTATGTTTTCCGCTACTGCCATGCAGGCAATATTCATAGCTTTAAGTGAGGCGTTTAGTATATTTATTTCTTCGATTTCACCGACTTCTATACATACTATTCGGTTGTTAGTATTATTTTTTATAATATCGTATATAGAATCACGTTTTTTAGGGGTTAATTTTTTTGAATCATTTAAAATTTCGAGGTCTTTGATTAGTCCGTTTGTTACTTTTTCGAAGTGAACTGCGGCTGCAAATACCCCGCCTGCACCGGGGCCTCTCCCTGCTTCATCGGTTCCTATAATATTTTTATTAAAACTTTTGTCAAATTCAAATAAATGTTCTGAGCTTATCATGATATAATTAGCTTATATTGGAAATGCGGAGTTGTCAAAGTTATGAACAATTATTTTGAATTAAAAATAAATATAAATCCCGAAATAGAGGATATTGTTTCTGATATTATCTTCACCAATTTTGATTGCGAGGGAATTGTACAGGAAGAAGAAACATATAAAGATTTAGAAATGACTTCGACAACAAAAGGTACATTGAGGGTATTTTTAACTTCATATCCCGTTAATTTGGAAGAAATTTTGAAAACCGAGCGTGAGCTTTTAAAATCAAGAGGATTCACTGATAATGAACTTGGCAGCTGGGAAATTACTTTAGACGAAAAAGAAAATCAGGATTGGTCTAAGAAGTGGAAGGAAAAATGGACAGTAACTCACGTTACGGATAAAATTGCTGTCGTTCCAAGCTGGTTAGAATATCATCCCCAAAAAGATGAAATAACAATTACACTTGATCCGGGCTGCGCTTTCGGAACGGGAACACATCAAACTACACAATTGTGCATGAAAGCTTTGGAAAAGTATTTAAAAAAAGGCGATTCAGTTGCTGATATCGGGACAGGCTCGGGGATTTTGGCAATTCTTGCAAAAAAATTGGGCGCAAAAGAGGTTTATGGCTGCGATAACGATGAAACAGTAATTGAAGTATGTAAGGAAAACGCAGTTATAAACAATGTTTCCGACATAGTTTTTGAATTGAATACAGCTGATAAATTGTCTAAGCAATACGATTTTGTATGTGCAAATATTTTGCATTTTGTTCTCGCAGAGATTATGGGAGATTTAAAAAATATACTGAAAACAGGCGGACTAATGTCTTTAAGCGGAATTTTAGATGAAAAAAAAGATATGGTGCTTGATGCAATTAAACGTGAAAATTTGGAAATAATTGATACCTTGTCCCAAGATCAGTGGATTTCTTTTGTTGTAAAGAAAACTGATAATTAATTTTAAACATTAAGTTTTGTAAAAAATATGGAAAATTATTAAAGTTTTAATAAAAATGGTCGTCATATACATTATTAGATAATGTTTGGGCATAAATGGACAAAATAAAATTAGACAAAAACTTTTTTGACAAACTTAATGTGGCTGTAGAACGGCAATATTTCGCCGGAAAAAAGACACTACTGGGTATGTTTGACTTAATAAATACAAATATAGTTGACAATAAAATTGATAAAAAAGAATTTGTAAACTTTGCCAACAGTATACTGACCGCCGATACAAACGGTGATACTATCATAGACGGTTCAGAGTTGGAACTGTATATCAAAAATAATGCCGATAAATTCAAAGAACAACAAATTACACCTGATAATATCTTGGAATTTTTTAATATATTTAAGTCCGTTAATGACAAAAATAATTCCGAGGTTCAATCGAATAAAGAAGAAATTAATAATATAATCACTCAAATTACAGATTATTCCAAGTCAAACAATTTATCTCCCTTAGAAGCTGCCCAAAAACTTTATCCAAATATTGATGTATCTTTTTCAGAAACTTTTGATTCCGCTACGCCGACTTTATATCCGGTCAGCGAAAAAAATCAAAATGTATTATCTTTTAATTATAATGGCAGAATTTTTTATTATATATCATACAATGACGGAACAAATGAAACTGTATACCCTGACGGAACTTCAACCGCAACAAACAAGAGAAATACAATAAAATACCACCTTGATAGCGGAGAAATAACATCAATAGAGTTTGTTAGAATTTCCAAGCATATATATGCCGACGAAAACGGGAATTATACCGGATATGCCAGAGAAGGAGAATCGCTTAATCAGGTATTGAAAAATTTTGGTATTGAACCAAATAGTGAAGAAGCTGATGAATTTATAAAATTGAACGCAGCGAATATAAAAACATTCAAAAATGTCAGAGCTTTTGTTGTAGGCTCTCAAATGATTATTCCTAACAAATATGCATTAAAAGCATTGCAATATATAATGACAGATCCGGAAATTGAAAAAAGGTGGTACAAAGACGGTTTAATGAACAATATAAGAGACTACGCCGAATCGTGCATGTATACACTGCAGCCTGTTGAAAAAAATACAAGCTGGTGGGAAACAGCAAAAAATTCTCTTATTAAAGAAGGAATCAAAAACCCTTCAAATGAACAGATATCGCTCAGATCTGCCTTGATAAGAGCATTAAACGATGATTGTAAATTAATTGCCGGAAATAATATTAAGATGCCGATATCTGAAAAAGATATCTTAAAGATGCTTCCCGGCAAATACAGACCGGAAAATATTGAAAAAATTTATCCAAAAGATAAATATAATATAGAATTTGATAAAGTAAACGGGTACACTTCTGTTACTGATAAGACAACAGGCAAACCCGTATTCACAATGTTTCTAAGCTTTGATGAACGATATAACGAAACTAAAGTTAATATAAATAAATATAATAAGAACGGAGACTTAATATTCAGCCAAACTTGCCTGACTAACGGAGTTGTATTGTATCAATCAGAGCAAAAAGGAAATAAAAAAGTTTTTGCCGAATACGACAGAGATGGTTTCTTATTAGGACAAAACGGAGATTTTTATTCCACATCAAAATTGATGTTTAATGTATTTGATAAATTCCTAAAAAAAGAAATTTCAGAAGAATTTTTATTAAAGAAAATTGAAGAATATTCTCAAAAAATTAAATACACGGGAATTTATCCGGCCAAAGAACCTGCTTTTATACATCGGCTATTTATTGATTATCCTGAAGTTTCAAATACGCTTAAAAATAAAATTGCGAAAATAATAATTGACAATTACCTTAAAAATTGCAAACCTGAAATATATGAACAAGAAGATATAAAAAATGCTTTAAATATAGGCACACTGACGAAAAACAATATCGTCTCCGTTATCAATGCACTGCGAAGAATTGATCTTCGAACACATCCGCATAATGTATTGAAACCGATAGAAGCAAACGGTAAAATTGATGCGGATTTTGCACAAGGAAGTCTGACAGATTGCTGGCTAATATCAGGAATAAAAGCTTTGACAAATAATCCTAAAGGTTTGACAAAACTGAATGAACTCTTAACCAAAGATGAAAACGGTAATATTACAGTACATCTTAAAGGAGTTAACAAAAAATTCACAATAACAAAAGAAGAACTGGAACGATACACCGAATACGCAAGCGGAGATTTGGATGTACGTGTAATAGAACTTGCAATGCAAAAATATGACAACAGCCCTAACAGCCCGATTGGAGCTGATATTAAGCATTTAATCTCAATATTATTTGAGGAAGATGATTTTAAAGTAATATCACTGCCATTAGAAGATGCCGTTTCAGCTGCCGGACAAAAGAACCCAATGATTACCGTAACAAACTGCCGCAATTCGGATATAAAAGGTAAAGCTATAAATACCGTAACCGGAGAAACTGTAGATTTATTCACAAACCACGCTTATACCTTAGTTTCGTCAGACAATAAATATACATATTTTTATAACCCGCATAATACATCTCAATTATTAAAAATGCCTATAAATGATTTCATAGACTTTTTTGACGGTGCTGAAAAAATTCAATAGAATTCACAGCTTTTATATAATAATTTATCAAAACGGCTGAAATTACATAATAATGTAATAAACGAACAGATGTTTAATCGTTTTTGATTGTTAACTTTTGTAACAAAATGCCAAAAAACGGGGTATTTTTGTAATATTTCTTAACAAAACACTTGAATTGTATATACGAATGATATATATTAAGTATATAAGGATTATGTGTTATGTGTCAAGTTTAAATTAATCCTTATCCAAAATAAAAATGTTACCCCCTAAATTATATGGAGCTATGTGTATGAAAGATCAATTTATCCAAATGAAAAAAACAGGTGCAACCAATCCGGCAAGAGCAGGCTTTACCGCAATTACTTCTAATTCAGCTGACTTAGGTGATTACTTGAGAAAAGTTAACTCAGTAAAAAATTTGGAAGCTAAAGAAGAAAAAGAACTTGCAATCAAAGCAAAAAACGGTGATTTAAATGCAAAAAGAGAACTTGTTCAAGCTAATTTAAAATTAGTATTAACAATTGCAAGAAAAGCTATTCACGTATCAAAATTACCTATGGTGGATTTAATACAAGAAGGTAATTTAGGCTTAATGATAGCTGTAGAAAAATTTAATCCAGAACTCGGTTACAGATTTTCAACTTATGCGACATGGTGGATTAAACAAGCAATGTTTAAAGCTATTTCAGAACAATCATACTGCATGAAGATACCTGTTTATATACAAGAAACTTTATCAAAATTTTCAAAAGTTAAAGCTGATATGGAAAGAAGTTACAATTGTCAGGTAACAAACAGCGATGTTGCAAAGAAAATGGACATTGAACCTGAAAAAATCGATTCATATTTATCTGCATATACTTCAACAGTGTCAATAGAAGGCAGTTTTGATGCAAATAACGGAAGCGAACTTTCTGTTGCTGACGTTGTTGCTGATGAATCTGAAAGTGTTGAAGAAAATATTGAATATGAAGAATTAAAAAAAGAAATTGCAAATGTTGTATCAACATTGAAAGAAAGAGAACAAGCTGTTATAAAAATGAGATTCGGCTTGGAAAACTTTGCAAAAACGACATTGGAAGACATCGGTAAAATGTACGGAGTAACTAAAGAATGCATTAGACAAACCGAAGCAAGAGCTTTAGGTAAACTTAAATCAGGATTAGGTTTTTACGGAGTGTAAGTGACAAAAACGGACAGAATTTACAAGTTCTGTCCGTTTTAAATTTTAAAGTATGTATATTAATTTTACTTTAACAATGTACCAACTGCTTTATAGACTTCCATTCTTTGAGCGGCATCTTTTTCAGCTTTTGAATACAATGCTTCTGCTGCGTCAGGGTTAGTCTTAAGAAGTGATTTATATCTGCCTTCACTTCTGATAAAGTCTTGGTAAGCACCCTTAGGTTCTTTAGCATCCCAGCTGAACGGTACTTCTGCAGCAGGATTGTATCTGTATAACGGGAAGTATCCTGCTTCAACTGCACGTTTTTGTTCTGTCTGAGTCTTAGACATATCAATACCGTGAGCGATACAAGGAGCGTAAGCAAATATGATAGAAGGTCCGTCATAAGCTTCTGCCTCTTGGAATGCCTTTAATGTTTGGTTTCTGTCAGCTCCTAATGCGACAGATGCTACGTAAACATAACCGTAAGACATAGACATCAAGCCCATATTCTTCTTATAGGTTGGCTTACCGCCTGTAGCAAATTTTGCAACTGCAGCTGTAGGTGTAGATTTAGAAGCTTGACCACCTGTATTTGAGTAAACTTCTGTATCAAGAACGAGGATATTAACATTCTTGTTTTGTGCAAGAACATGGTCAATACCGCCGTAACCGATATCGTTAGCCCATCCGTCACCACCTATAATCCAAACTGACTTATCGCAGAAGTAGTCTGAAAGTTCGTTTATTTTCTTAATTGTATCGCATCCGCATTCTTTTACGTATTTTTCGATAACAACTTTAGCTTCGTTTTGAGCCTTAATAGCTTCATCGGTTTTTGAATTATCCCAATGAGACATAGCGTTTGACAATGCTTGTTTTAAATCAGCAGGAGCATCTTCTTTATTCAGAACTTCTTCAACTTTTTGTTTCAAAAGTTCTCTGTTAGCATCAACAGCCAATCTCATACCAAAACCGAATTCAGCGTTGTCTTCAAATAATGAATTAGCCCAAGCCGGTCCTCTGCCTTCCTTATTAGTTGTATAAGGAATTGTAGGGAAAGTACCGGAATAAATTGAAGAACAGCCTGTTGCGTTTGCTACAATTGCGTTTTCACCAAATAACTGAGAAACCAATTTAACATAAGGTGTTTCACCGCAGCCTGCGCAAGCGCCTGAGAATTCAAATAACGGTTTTCTGAGCATTGCGCCTTTAAGTGTCTTAGGTGAATTTTTGCCCATTACGTTATCAGGTAATTCATCAAAGAATTTTTCGTTTTCAACTTCGCCGTCAGCTGTTTCTTGTTCAATTGATGACCAAGTAAGAGCTTCTTTTCCGGCAACTTTTGACATAGGACATTGGTCTAAACATACACCGCAGCCTGTACAATCGTTGCAATATACTTGAACTTTGAATTTTTCACCGTGATCATTCGGTTTAGCATCAACTGTTTCAAATGAAGCAGGTGCATTTTTCAAGTCATCAGCTTCAATCAACTTGGTTCTGATTGCTGCGTGAGGACAAGCAGATGCACAGATACCGCATTGAATACAAGTTGCGCTGTTCCAGTTAGGAACACGAGGTGCGATACCACGTTTTTCCAAACAAGCTGTGCCTGTAGGAATTACACCGTCAACTGACATAGCTGAAACAGGGATATCATCACCTTTTTGTCTCATTGAAGGTTCAATGATTTTCTTTGCAAAATCAGATGCGTCATCAGAGATAAGTTTAACTTCTTCTGCATGAGCTACACCGTCTAATGAAGCAGGAATAACAACTTCTTCTGTTGCATTAACTGCTGCATCGATAAGTGCTAAGTTCATATTAACAACATCATCACCTTTCTTTTTGAAAGTCTTAGTTGTCATTGCTCTCATACCTTCAAGAGCTTGTTCAAACGGAATAATACCTGAAACCTTGAAGTATGCAACCATCATAACTGTGTTTGCACCTTTACCTCTAAGTCCCGGTTGTTCCTTAATTAATTTTTCAGCATCAACATTGTAGAATTTAACCTTTTTGTTGATAATTGTTTCTTGCATATCACGTGTTAAGTGGCTGAATGCTTCTTCTTTTGACCAAGGTGAATTTAGAAGGAATGTTCCGCCTTCTTTAATACCTTTAAGAATATCGTATCTTCCGATATATGCGTGAGCAGAACAAGAAACAAAATCTGGTGCAGTGATTAAATAAGTTGATTTAATCGGTTTGTCACCAAAACGTAAGTGAGAAACTGTTACACCAAATGATTTTTTAGAGTCATAAGCAAAGTATGCCTGAGCATCTTTGTTTGTATATTGACCGATAATTTT
>CADCOS010000062.1 GCA_902803165.1 uncultured bacterium
ACACGCTCGCGGTACAAATGCGAACGACAACGAACCGAGCCCTCTGTTACCGAAGGTAACAATAGGGCTCGTAATAGTGCGGGTTTACCCGCAACAGCCATTTAATATATGCCCGAAGGGCATTGGAAACAATTGCGTGCTTTCTCTTTCTTTGCTCAAGATTTCTTTCTCTTTACCTCGCAATTAAAGAGAAAGAAATCTTGAAATCAAATAATAAAATTGTATAAATTAAACCTACTAATTATACTTGCAAAATAGATGTGTATATATTACAATATACCTTGCCGAATATAAATAATACACTATAAAAGGATATACTATGAAAGTGACTATGCGCGGGATTTTTTCACCTAAAGAATCTCAAAATACTTTGTATGAAAAATTTTCAAAATTATTTTGCAATAACAACAACAGAGTACATATAGCAAACAATATGAATGGTATAACATATACACAGATTTCTCTTGTAGAAGACAACCTTGCAAAAATAGCAAAAAAAGCAAAATCTGAAATTGTATTTATGCCTCATAACTCTTCAGACGAATGTGTTTTAATGAATTTTGGACCGTATACATCGGTTCTTGATTGGAGATTAACTTCTTCTAAAGTTTTGGATGAAGCGAACGCACAATTAGCAAAAATTAAGCACGCCAAGCATTGATAAAATATTTTTAATTCAGATATAATATTTTTATGAAAAAGTTTTACATAAAATCAATGGGCTGCAAAGCTAATCAGTTTGAAGGTCAAATTGTTGCTGAAAAACTTGCCGAATCAAATTTTGTTCAAGTCAGCAGCGAAAAAGATGCGGATATTTATATATTAAATTCATGCTCTGTTACTCACAAAAGCGATAACGAAGCTATGTATCTTTTAAGACATGCGCATAATTTAGGGCTCAAAACCGTTCTGACAGGCTGTATTGCTCAAATCGAAAAAGAAAAACTTTTAAAAGAAGCTTTTATTGACTATGTTTACGGAAACGAAGATAAATTCAAAATTGCAGAACTGTTAAACGCAAATGAAACTTATGCTGTCAAAGACTTAATGAATGAAACAGAATTTTGCAAAGTTACACTTGAAGATACTTCTAAAACAAGGATAAGTTTAAAAATACAAGACGGCTGTGATAACAGATGTTCATACTGTGTAATTCCTTACGGAAGAGGAAAATCACGAAGCGCTGATTCTGAATTTATAATCAACGAAATTAACCGATATTCTTTAATCGGGTACAAAGAAGTTATTTTAACAGGTATTCATATCGGATTGTATGAAGGCGGAATTTTGAATCTTCTTAGAGAAATTGAAACAAAAACGAATATTCCGCGCTATAGGTTGGGTTCGCTTAATCCGCATGAAATAACAAAAGAGCTTTTGGATTTTCTTCAAACAAGCAGCAAATTTTGTCCGCATTTTCATCTTTCATTACAATCCGCTTGTAATGAAACTCTAAAGCGTATGAATCGGCACTATACGGTTGAATACTATTTGGAACAAATTGATGATATAAATTCAAGATTTAAAAACCCGTTTTTGGGGAGTGATATTATAGCCGGATTTGTTGGAGAAACAGAAAAAGAATTTGAAACAACAGTTGAAAATTTGAAAAAATCCGGTTTAAGTCAAATACATACTTTTCCCTATTCAATAAGGAAAGGTACAATAGCTGAAAAAATGGAAGGGCATTTGCCTGATAAAGTTAAAGAAGAACGTGCAGGGATTATTAAAACAATATCTGCCGATAAGTTTAAATCGTTTTTAGTATCAAACTTGAATACCGAACAAGAAGTTTTGATAGAAAAGCATAAGGATGATAAAACGGGCATGTTCAAGGGAATTACAAGAAATTATATCAACTTATTGTGTAATTCGGGAGAATTTAACACGCTTAAAAAAGTTACGCTAAAAGAAATTCGCGGTAATAAAATTTATGCGGAATAATTAAATTTAATCAAATATTTTAATGATGTCACCGTAGTTTTCATACTCAATGCAAGGTATTTGGTTTTCTTTACAGTGTTTCAATAAACTCTTTTTCGCATAAAGTATATCGGCTTTATCTGCCGCGCAAAAATCAGAAACGCCGTCTCCTATATAGCATATTTTCTTATAATTTTTTCGTAAATCTTTTATAACCTGACATTTACATGTTCCGGCATCATTTTTGCAGGATGTGTGCGAATTTGGAAACTCAAGTGTAAATTTATCATTTATAAATTCAGCATGATTAGTTATAACTTTAATATTTTTTATATTGTTATATTTTAAAATTTTATTAATAAAATAATCCAATCCGTCACTTACAATAACAAAATCATACCCTTTTTCAATACGTTTTTCGTTGAATTGTTTAAAATATCTGTCTACATTAAGCGAGGAGACAAATTCGTCAATAAGTTTTTCGCACAAGTTTGGTACAAGTTCAAACTCACGAATCAGACATTCTTTTGAACTGATTTCTCCTTTTACCCATTGTTCTTCAACAATCTTCCATTCCGGAACGGCATATTCTTTAAAAAAGTAATATAGAGAATCTTTTTCGGTTATAGTGCCGTCAAAATCACTGACAAAAATCATTTCTTCCATAAAGTAGATTTTATCATAAAGATAAAATTATTATACATCTATGCACCGAAATATATATTTCGGTGCATACATCTTATAATCTTGCTAATTATTAAATTTCAAGATTTCTTTCTTTTTGTTTGCGAGGCAAAAAGAAAGAAATCTTGAGCAAAGAAA
>CADCOS010000063.1 GCA_902803165.1 uncultured bacterium
AAGGCGAAAGAACCGCAGTTATGGAATAACTGCAAGGTTCGAATCCATATAGAAAAAATTGGCATAAAAAAACTCTCGGAGATGGATAGTCTTGACCTGTTCGCAATAAACGTGACTCCGCTTTCCCGCTGCGATATTTCATATCTTGCGCTCAAGGCTCCGCACTCTGCTCACAGGTCGCTCGAACCATAAGGACTCCGTCCTTTGTGGTTCTCATCCATCTCAATCATTACTTATTTAAACACTAAAAAACTCTCGGAGATGGATTCGAACCACCGTTGGATGATCCAGAGTCATCAGTCCTGCCGCTAGACGATCCGAGAATGTATTTAGATTTTATCACCCGCATAAAATTTTTTCAACAAAAATTTGGTAGATTATAACTCTTGAAAAAAACAATTCTTAGTCCTAAAATTGAGACAGAAGTGAGGTTTAAAATGATTAATCGTAAGTCCAGAGATGAAATAAAAAGAATGCGTCATGCAGGTCATATAGTTGCATTGGTTCATAAAAAAATGAGGGAAGTTGTAGAACCGGGTATTTCAACGAGAGAACTTGATGCAATTGCGATGGGAGTAATAAAAGAAAATAAAGCAATCCCGACATTTTTGGGCTATAACGGTTTTCCCGGATGTATTTGTACATCAATTAACGAAAAAGTCGTACACGGAATTCCTAATGACAAAGAAATATTGAAAGACGGTGATATTATAGCAATTGATGTAGGTGCAACTTACGGCGGAATGGTTGGTGACAGCGCTTGGTCTTATGCGGTAGGAAAAATTTCCGAAGAGAAACAAATGCTAATGAAGGCAACAGAAGAAGCTTTGTTTGCAGGTATTTCAAAAATGAGGGCAGGAAATGTTCTTGATGATATATCGGGTGCGGTTGAAGATGTTGCGAATAGCTATAAACTTGGTATTGTAAGACAATACGGCGGACACGGTGTCGGTCATACAATGCACGAAGATCCGTTTTTGTTCAACTATAGAGTCGGTGATAAAACACTTATAAAATCAGGCTATGTAATAGCAATAGAGCCAATGTTAAACTTAGGCGGCGATGAAGTTTTTGTAGAAGATGATGATTGGGGAGTAGTGACAAAAGACAGAAAACCGTCCGCGCATTTTGAACACACTGTTCTTGCAACGGACGATGAACCTGTTTTAATGACTACGCTGATAGAGTAAGTTTTAATTTGTAAATATAACTTCGTTTATTGGAATGCGTAATGTAGTTCCTTTTTGAAGAATACCATTGTCAAGATTTGTATATTGTTTCCCGCTTCCGTCACGTCCCATTGATTGTTGAAGTTCAGGATTGTTATCAATAAGTACACCATTTCTTAATCCGAAATCGGATTTTACATTATAGGCTCTTACAGGGGATTTAAACAAACCCTGTTCTTTGACTATAGTTATTTCATAATATTTTCCGTCTTTACTAAGTTTTATATCATAATCTTTGTATTTCCCTGAAATCTTTGCATATTCAATTAGCTCCCTTGGAGTCAAATCTTCATATTCAAGAATCCCAAGATCACCTTTTCTTTGTGCTGCATTTCTGTAGTCATTAATGTTAACAGATCTTTTTTCAGCTTTGGCAGTCTTTTCGGCTACTGTTTTTACGGCTTTGTAATAATTTTCATTTTCCGTCATGTATGAAAAAGTTTTACCGCCTTTAACCGCAATAGGTATAATAACAGGGTTACCCATAGTTTTCTCCTCTTTTATTAAAAATATCCTCGTATATAAATATAAAGTTCATGTTTAATAAATAATTGCCATGTTTATTAAGAATTGTTACGAAATGTGATATAGATTGTTTGTCTAATGTATATATCTATGATATTATTTTCACATACAAATATCACAATCAATCAATTATAAACAAGGAGAAAGCATGCTAGATTTTCTTTTTAAGAAGGAAGTTTCTTTGTCGGAAGATTTAAATTCTTTTTATTCAAAATTAAAGGAAATGTATTCATTCGATTCAATATCTGATGAGAGGAAAGAATATTTAAAATCGACAATGAGTAAATACGGATATCTTCCGTATCCGCAAATTAAAGCTCTTGAGGAATTATCCGATTCGGAAGTTTTGTTTGCTTTAGAATCAAAATGGGAAAATGAAGGTGTTTTCAAAAACGGAAAATTTGAGTTTTCAAAAGCAAGCGTTCTTGCAAGAAATAATGTGAAAAATTCTAGCTGGCTTCAAAAAGAAGGCCACAATATAAAACTTATAAATTTGGCAGGCTTGGGAAACGGAAATAAAAACGATTCTTGCGGCAAATTTATGGATTGGATGAGGCAGCTTTTAATATTACCTACAGGAAATTTAGATAACGGCATTTTTAATACTACGATGTATTTAATACCGTTTCATCCTAGAGAATTCGGTTGTGCGTATTTACCGACTGCAAGCTGTGTAAGTTCGAATCTTGAAGACAAGAATATTTTTGAAAAGACAGGATTAAACGCTGACGGGCAGGTTAAGATGTTTATAGAGATGTCTCAATTGGCGGGACATCCGGTTATATATGATATACTTCCGCAAACAGGAAGATTTTCAAAGATTGTACTCACGACTCCGGAATGTGCAAGATGGTTTGATATTAATGCTTTAATATCGGAATTATGCAAAAATGTTGATTCGGTCTGTGAATCTTTAAAAGAAAAATATTCAGAGGATGATTTATCAATTGTATGCGGTATATATAAAAAATCTCTTAAAGGCGAAAGCTACGGAGAATTGACCGAACATTATCAAAACATATTTAATGAACTTGATGAATTATTAAAAGAGACAAAAATATTTCTTTCAAATTCAATGTTAGAAAGAAGTATTCAAGACAAATTGCATAAGAAAGCAAAAAATATTATAAATCAGGTTTCAGGCAATAGTCGTAACAAAAAAATGAGCGAGGAAGAAATTCTAAATCAAGGGGAAATTATACAAGCGTTAATTTCAGAAGGTATGTGGCCGGCGCCGGGTGGTGCGTGGTGTTCTGCCGGAGTTCCTGTTTTTGATAAAATGTGCGAAGGAGCTTCTTATCCGATGTTCAAACACTACAAGGTCACAGGAGAAGATGTCACTCATTTTGCTAATTTAGACTGCCAAACACCATATTATTTTGTATGTTTAGAGAACGGAAAATATAATAATGATGTGATAAAGTTCTTTATAGATTATATGAAGAATTTACAGAAAGAATACAATTTTGACGGATTCCGTGTTGACCATATTGACCATGTAGTCGATGAAGTTTCTGAGCAGGATGGTGTTCCGATAAGCTACAGAGCGCCGAGAAAAGTATTAGGAATGTTAAATTCGGCTATGAAAGAAACTGTTCCTTATTTTGCATCTCTTGCGGAATATATGCTGTGGGATAATTATTACAAAGAATACCATGAAGATATGGGATTTGACCTTTTGTGGGGCAATGATATTGTTTCGCAAAGTTATAAAACACCTGAGGCAATATCTGAGGATAATTTATATCTTTCAAACTATAATTCTTCAAGCAAAGCTTCCACACCGTTATCCGTGTTAAAAACATATAATAACCAAGACGGTGAATTCGAAGCTATAGACAGATATCCTGCGCAGTTAGGTAAAGAAGGCGCTTTGTTTAAGTGGTTTAAATATAAATTTATTCCCGGCGGTAAGTACGCTCAAAGACCTATTATGCATATTGATGGCGATGAATCATTTACAATGGGCGGAATAGAAGCTGTTATAGGTTCGGAAGTTTCAATGAAAAGAAATAACGACTATGATTTCTATTCAAAATTTGATGCTATAGACAGATTTGTAAAAAATAATGCCGTAATAACAGACGGAGAAGCTAACATAATCCGACAGGACGATGATGGTTTTGTAGTATGGCATATCCAAAAAGAAGGTATGAAAAATTCAATCCTTGTAGTTGCAAACTATAACTCTCCTACCGAAAAATTCTGTGTGGAAGAAAACGGAAATTCTTGGACAGAAGAACGTGAAGGTAATGAAGTTTTTGATAAAACGATAGAACTTTCTTGTGACTATTCTATTGTTTCCGAATTCAGGTTTGACGGTACGGATTATATTGAAGAAAAATTCGTTTCGGCATCAAATTCCCTTTCATTTGGAAAAATAATGCCTGCGGAATTCAAATTTTTCACGGTCATAAAATAATTCTTTGATTATTTTAATGATTAATTTATATGGAGTATACTTTACGATTAAGTAAACTACGATTAAATAATGGGATACAGCCGGAGACACCTCCGGCTTTTATTTTGGCAAAATTATAACAAGCGAGAAAGTATTTACCCCTCCGGCTTTTATTTTGGCGAAATTACAACAAGCGAGAAAGTATTTACCCCTCCGGCTTTTATTTTGGATGAAGTTCTGTGGACGAGAAAACATTTACCCCTCCGGCTTTTATTTTGGCAAAATTATAACAAGCGAGAAAACATTTACCATTTGGATTAATATTTAAATTAAAAAGTCCACATCCCTTTTATAGCGTATGTTTTACACTTAAAAAATCATACTTTAGTATTAGTTACAGACACTTGCAAGCGTATATTTTTTGCGTTAACATGAGTGAGTAAAAGAGAAAGAAGTGTGTGCGTATGATTCAACCTGTAAGTGCCTTTAGCCCTCGGGCGGGATTCAGAGGGTCAAACAAATCGTACGGTAGGTCTTCAGTAAAACCGACGCGAACAAAGTCAGAAATTGCACTAATGAATGCTGCGGGTACGTCTGCATTAGCGGGCGCAGTAACTACTGCTGTTGCAAGAAGTTATACTCCATCGTGGGGACAGGCGTTTGTTCTTGGTTTATGCGGATCTTTGTTGACAATGTTTTTTATTGCACCAAGGTTAGTAGAAAATACAAATCTATTTAGGTCCAATAAGAAAGCAGCTGTAGATGGAGGTGTTCCGGTTGATGCCGGAAAGCCCGGTCTGGACGTCAAAAAAGCTGTAAAACCCGTTAAAAAATTAGTACAATTTAAACAATCTTAAAGCATAGGGTTGCGTTTGCCTACTCCAAAGCCGCTGCGGGCTATGTTGTATATAATACCTGCAACCACTCCGAGTGCGCCAATTTTTGCCGGCCATTTTTTAGATACGAGAGCAATTGTCGAGAAAATTATTGCAGGAAGGTAGTTACCTAATCCGTACATCAATCCTTTGAATCCGCCTTCAATTCCTCCAAAAATACTTGGAAGAGGGTTTTTTGTTCTCATTTCAAAAGCTTTTTCTCCGATATTTTTTTGAGTATAGCTAACTTTATCAGTGGTTCTGGTTTTATAGTAAGCTTTTTCCAAATAGCCTTCTTGAGCGTGTTCTCCTCCTATTGCCGAATATTGTTTCGCAATTTTACAAGAGTCGGAAAGTGCCATGTACATTCCGGCTGCGCCAACTGTTCTGCATACTATTTTTGAAGCAATATTCATTTCTTATTACGCCTCACTTGATTCTTTTCCGGCTTTCATAATATATTTTTGCGGTTCTGCTGTTTGACTATTGGTTTGTTGAACATATCTGATTTCAGTCATTGCTGCGCGTTTAAGGAGGATTTCCGAAGCATCGAGGACATCTTCAGGATCAGCATTCGGATTTTGTTGGATTTGTTTTAAAAGTTGTATTGTGTAATCATTTCCGCTTGCAAGTTCTGATGAAAGCGCACTAAGGGCAGCAATTCTGATTAATTTTTCAGGATCTTGAAGCATTTTGTTTAATAATGCATTCAATGCTGCGTCATCGTATCTTGCGGCATCTTCATTTAATCTTTTAATTATTTCTTTGGAAGCGGTTAATCTGATTTCTTTGTTAGGGTTATTTAAGTAGTTTTCGAGTGACATTATGTATTCATTTGTCAGCGAAACTACTTTTGTTTTCTTGCCGTTCTGTTCAAGTTCTCTTTGAGCGGCAGCTCTTTCATCCAAATTTGCAATTATTTCATTAGCGGAATTGTTGTTTGCAGTTTCTTCTGCTGTATTAGCAGCGGCGTCGGGTTTTTCGGCTGACGGAATGTTATTTTGAGTTTCCGCAGGATTTTCCGTTATTTGAATTTTACCGTCAGGATTTGAGGTGCCGTTACTATTAGCTATTTGAACTTCGTCTTGAGAATCTTCTTGTATTAAGTCAGAACCATCCTTATTATTTTCTGGCTGAGGGATGTTTCCGTAGTTATTCAAATAGTATTCCGAAGGATATGATTGCGCTTGAGCAGAATTGGTATTGTTTTCCGGAACCTGTGTTATATATTGGTTTACAGTTCTTGAATCATTGTATATATTTTGGTTGTTTCCACCTGTTGCATCAGAAGAGGAAATCGTTTTGTCCGTGTTATTTGCAGTCCTGTTATTTAAACTATTATTGTCACTAATCGGTTCAAGGTATGAACCTTTGTTGATGTATGGAACGTTGTTTTCAGGAATTAATCCTAAATTAGCCTGAGCAAGTTGATTCTTTTCCGCTGCATATTGCGGTGCATATAAATACTCAGGGGTTGTAGAATAGTAATTATTTTGCGCAGGAGGATTTAACGTAGGGTTAGTAATATTAATCGTTATTCCTGAATACGCAGGCGGTTGTTGATTTTGACAATTAATTTGATTAGACATAAGAACACACCTTTACACTTCTATATATATTATAAGAGTGTTAAATCAAAAAAATTGCCTTTTTTTAGTGATTTATTAAGTATTGTAACAAATTCTGCCAAGTGAAAATCTTTTTATAAATCTAATAAATGTTGAGTTTTAAATTTAAATTTGTTATAATTCTTGCATAGATTGAAAATTTATAAGAAGAGGAAAGTTATGAGCAATATTGTTATTTATTCAACAAAGCCAATGCCGGAATTAGAAGCGGTTTTAATGGATATAGATGAAGCGGAAACAAGAACGGTTGATATAAACCAGATGAAAGATTACGCAGTAACCAATCCGTCATTGATGATAGTTACAGATATTGATATGGCAAAAGATGCTTTAATGACAAATAAATTTCCTTGTCCGATATTATTCTTTGGTCATGTGAGAAGAGATGTTACAGTAAGGGCGGAAGGATATGATTTTATATCAGACTATAAGAATACCGATGAACTTATAGTTCGTGTCAATGCTCTTTTAAGAATCAAGGCGATTAAGGATAAACTGGAAAGAGTAAGTACAACAGATGATTTGACAGGTTTGCACAACAGAAAATATTTACAGGAACGTTTGGAAGAAGAAATTTCGCGTTCAAAACGTTACGGCACAAAATTGTCATGCATATTATTTGACATAGATTTCTTTAAGGTAGTAAATGATATGTACGGATACGAGTGGGGCGATATTCTTCTTAAAAATATTGCAAACAAGCTTGATGCAATGATAAGAAAAGAAGATATTTTAACAAGATACGGTGATGAAGAATTTCTTCTTGTTTTACCTAATACATCTGAAGAGAATGCCTTTTTATTCGGGGAAAGATTCAGAAGAGAAGTTGAAAAAATGGAATTTATTCCTGCGGGAGAAGAAGAAGCTCATAAAGTTACTGTATCCGGAGGTATTTCAACTTACCCTTGTATGCCTGATGTGGAAGAAGATGCCAATACGGTTATAAGATATGCTGAACATGCACTTTATAACGCTAAGCACAGAGGCAAAAATAAGATTATTCAATTCTCTCAAATGAATTTAGAGATGTAATTTTAGGATATCAGTTTTCAAAAAACAGGTTCATAAATTCTATATCATCGTAATCGATATAGGCAGTTTGCATCAAATTTCTGCCTGTCTTGATTGTGACTTCATTAACCTGATTCTTTTTAATTAAGGAAGACGGAACACGTATTTTTTGACCGTCGCCGTTAATTTGGATTTCGGATATTTTATTGCCGTTAAAATAGATTTCAGGAGGTGAGGCAAAAGCTGTACCGATTCTGTTTTGACCTATAGAACGAGCCAAATCTGTATCAATTCCGATTATAGAACCTATTACAAAAAATATAGGTTTGTTGAATTTAAGATTTTTAAGAATAAATCTTTTTGTGTAAAAAGGTCCTATAGCTTGCATACGAAATTCACCTGCATTGGCGGAAAGGTCTGAATAATTGTTATCACCGAGGTGGTACATACTGGAATCAAGTACCAAACCTTCCGAATTAGATTTTTCAATTCCGATAATCAGCGGTTTAGAGAAAGTTTGGTCAGTAACGGTAACGGAGTAGGGTTTATAATTTTCTTTTTGGACGGACATAATAGAAGTACCGTCGACGTAGGTATCCAGTTCAAAATAGCCGTCGGAGTCAGTTGTAGTTGAATAATTTTGTTTAGGTAATGAAATTTTAGCACCGCCGATACCGGAGCCTGTTTTTTTATCAATAATTCTGCTGGACAGTCCTTTACCTTCTTCGTAAATTCCGCCTTCAAAAGTAGAGGCAGCTTGAATTTGGGCAGTGGAAGTTATTAGTATGCAAAATATAAGAGTCAGTAATTTTTTCATAGCAAGATTATTTTCCTAGGAAATCATTCAATATAAAATCAGCTTTATTATGTAATATAAGGATATTCAAATAAAAGTAAAAAAAATAATTGAAATTTAAAAATGTTTTTGATTTAATTGTTGAAGAAGGTTTGACAATAAAATAAGCCGATGTGATGGAATTGGTAGACGTGCCAGACTCAAAATCTGGTGTAGGCAACTACGTGCCGGTTCGACCCCGGCCATCGGCA
>CADCOS010000064.1 GCA_902803165.1 uncultured bacterium
GCTCCAGGCCAGACTTGAACTGGCACCGAGGGAGAACCCCGATTGGATTTTAAGTCCAACGCGTCTACCGATTCCGCCACTGGAGCGCGGTTAACTAGAGTTAACTCAATTATACTAATATAAAAATTATTTTTAGTCAAATGAATTTTATGTCCGTGTAAAACTTTATTCCTTCTGTTGTTTATGATAAATTAATCTTAAATTGGTTAAACAACCATGTAGCAAAGAAGGAGAAAAAGATGGGACAAAGAATCGGTATTGATGTCGGCGGAACAAACGTCAAAATAGCACTCGTAAGCGATAAAGGTAAAATTATATATTCAAATTCAATTCCTACTCGCGCTGAAATGGGTTATGAATATACCGTTAACAGTATGAAAGAAGCTATAAAAGATTTGTTAAAGGAAACAAAACTTGAGCCTTCAAAAATAGAAGGTATGGGATTCGGTTTCCCCGGACAAATTGACTGCCAAAAAGGTATTGTAAGACTTGCTCCTAATATTCCGGGCTGGGTTAATGTTCCTATAGCGGAAATTATGGAAAAAGAATTCGGTATACCGACAAGGGTTGATAATGATGTCAGAACAGCTGCACTTGGAGAATTGAATTACGGTGCAGGCGTAGGATGTCAAAACCTTGTTTGTATAACAGTAGGTACCGGTATCGGTTCAGGCCTCGTTATTAACGGTAAGTTGGTAAGAGGTGCTTCTAATGCGGCAGGCGAACTCGGTCACATCAAATTAACTATGGATGGCGGACCTCTTTGCGGCTGCGGAGACAGAGGCTGTTTGGAAGCTTATGCTTCAGGTCCTTCCATTGTAGCTATGGCAGAAGAATATATAAAAGGCGGCAAATCAACAAAATATCGTGAACTTGCTAATCCTGATATTACGCCTTATATCGTTGCAGTCGCAGCCAAAGAAGGCGATCCCGTTGCAAAACAAATTTTCCGTATAATGGGTGAATACATTGGTATGGGTTTAACAAGCGTTGTTAATCTTCTTAACCCTGAAAAAATTATTATTGGCGGTGGTGTTGCCGAAGCAGGTGATATACTATTCAATCCTATAAAGGAAACTATTCAAAAACGTGCAATGGCTATTCAAAGAGAAGCTGTTCAAATAGTTCCGGCTCAACTCGGAAACACAGCCGGCGTAATCGGAGCAAGTTTATTGATAAATTCATAAATTTTATAATTAAACATATAAAAAAGGACAGACCTACAAATCTGTCCTTTTTTATTCCATAAACTTTTAATTTTGACTTCGCTGCTCTTCGTTTTTGATAAACTCACAATCCGCAATTAGTCTTTTATCTTCCATTGCATCAATTAATTCTTCAATCTTTTTAATTTGTCCCAGCTCAAATCCGACTTCCGCAAGCAGCACACAATTGTTGCAAAGTCTATAATTCCCGTACTGAACAGAACCTGCAAGAGGCTGACTCTCTCCGCAAGCATCACATTGGAAATACTCATACTCGCAATCGGGATTTTCCTCTATATCATCTAATCTCATTTGTTCAACTACTAATTGCATTTCCGCAATTGTTTCTTCTTTTGATTTCATAGAATTACGCTCCTTCACACAAAGCTTTCATTTCTTTTACAGCTTGCTCTAAACCGACAAAAATTGAACGTGCAATTATTGAATGTCCTATATTTAATTCAACAAGATTTGGAATTTCATGCATTCTTTTTACGTTTTGATAGTTCAGGCCGTGTCCTGCATTAACTTTTAAACCAAAATTTTGTGCGAATATTGCTGCCCCTTTTAAATCCTGAAAAGCTTTTTCTTCATCCTGAGAGCCAAACACTTCCGAATATCTTCCTGTATGAAGTTCTATAAAAGGTGCTCCCGTTTTTGAAACAGCTGAGATTTGGTGAATATCCGGATCAATAAAAAAACTTACTTCAATATTCTTTTCAATTAAAGGTTTTACAAATTCAACAGCTCTGTTTAATTGACCTGCTACATCCAAACCGCCCTCTGTAGTTAATTCCTGCCTTTTTTCAGGAACAATACAAACCGCATGAGGTCTCAAACGCAAAGCTATTTCCTGCATTTCATCTGTCATAGCCATTTCAAGATTTAATCTTAATCTCGGAAGCATTCTTATTGCTTCTACATCTTCGTCTTTTATATGCCGCCTGTCTTCTCTTAAATGTGTTGTAATAGACGCTACTTCACAATCTTTGCAAATCCTTGCCGCAGTAATTACGTCAGGCTCTATTCCGCCTCTTGCGTTCCTCAATGTTGCTACATGGTCTATATTTACGCCTAATAACATTTTTATCCCCTCTTTACCTTTAATTTTCTGTTTTTATTAATTTTCAACAAAGCCGTGTATGTAGGCAGTATCGTAATATTATTATCCGCTTTTTCTCCTACATAATCAACAGCTTTGTTTATATCACTTATAATTTTTATTTTGTCAGTATCCACTCCTGAATATTTTAATCTTAATGCCATATCATTAGCACGTATTCCTGATACCACGACTTCTTTTTTTATATCTTTTAAATACTCAAAATCGGCATCCCACAGCCAGGAAACATCCCTACCGTCCGCATAATTATCATTTATAATAATCAAAAGATTTGAGTTTAAATCAATCGTTTTTAATACTTCGTTTGCACCTATTGGATTTTTTATAAGTTGAATAAGAGTGTTGTGACCATATAAAGTTTTAATCTCGCTTCTCCCGAATGCAACCTTGAAGGTTTTTAAATTTTCATTGATATTACTTATACCGAGTTCTAAAGCCAAAGATATCGCCGCTAATGCATTATACGCATTAAAGAGTCCAGTAAGAGGCACTTCATATTCATTTTCGTTAAGATAAATAACAGAATGATTTTTATACAGTTTAACCTTTGCCGAATATTTGACATCAGGTCTTTTGTATCCGCAATCACAGTAATAATGCCCTTGCTGCGCATAAAATTTCTTGCTGTATTTTAGATCCCTTCCGCACGGACAAGTAAAAATTTCTTCCGTAATCGATTCCTTTGGAGCAGTACCTTCAAAATATTCAACTTCATCAATTCCGTAATAAATTTTATTCTTTCCATCCATACTTGCAACCAATGGATCATCAGCGTTTAAAATCAATATTAAATTATCTTTCAAGTTTATACCGTCTTGTATAAGTCTTTTGGTTACAGCCAATTCCCCATATCTGTCAAGCTGATCTCTGAATAAGTTGGTAACTATTAAATAATTTGCATCAAATTTTTTGTACACGGGAGCTACATTTGCTTCATCAAGTTCTATAACGGAAAAGTCGGACTGTTTAAAAGGATTTATTTGTAAAGACAGTGCATTAACCACACCTGAGAGCATATTTGCTCCCATAGAGTTGTTTATAACGCTTTTGCCTTCACTTTTTAATAAATGCGCAATAAGCCCTGATGTTGTTGTCTTACCGTTAGTGCCTGTTATATTTAGTTTTTGCCGTTTTATAAATCTGTTTGCATAAGTTAAAAAATCAGGACAAATTTTTAAAACAATCAAACCTATCACAGATGTTCCGCTTGATAATTTTGTTATTTTCAAAAATAAATATAAACACCTTGCAATCACTAAAGAAAAATAAAATTTTATTAATTCTAAGCTCAATAACCATACTCCGTACAAAATAATCCTTCAAGCGTATTTAAATTTCAACGCTTACAATATATAATTAATCATAATACAAAAAAGACAGGATACCTATGATTTTTACATTTTTAATATCGATTGTTTTTATTGCTGAATTAATCATAACGTTCGCTATTTTGAATGTTCTCTTTAAATTAGATAAAATGTTTCTTGAAACAAACGAAACCGTTATAAAAGCAAAACCTGAGATTAAAGATATTGCCAATCTGGCTAAACTAATATCCTCTCAGCTTATAGAATTTGCTGAAAATTTTAGAGATAATGTCAAAAAAGAGGAAGAAAAATTTGCAGTTAACATATTAAACAAAATCTTGATAACACTTGTCTTACTAAAGATAAATTCCAAAACTGTAAGAAAAATAAGAAAATCGAAAGTGTTCAAAAATATAAAACTGGGTTTTAACCTTCTGCAAAATGTGGTATAATGCATAATAATTCTATATTAAGGAAAGAGGTTGATTATGAGTGAAGAAAAATCCTCAATAGGTTTCGGATTAGGACTAATAGCAGGTATAATCGGCGGGATAACGGCAGGCATTTTGTTTGCTCCTTGTCCGGGAGAAGAAATGCGTGCGAAAGTCAAAGATACGGTTTGTGATTTGGCGGAAAAATATTCTCCCGAAGTTAGTGATGCAAAAAAACAGGCTCTGGAATCTATTGATTTGTTAAAATACAAACTTGAAAAACAGTACAAAAAATTCAGTAACATGCTGAAATCAAAAAAGCTCAGAAGGGCTAAAGAGCTTGAAGATATTAACGATTACGATTTTAACTAGAGGTAAACCGCAATGGAGACAGCACATTTATATAATGGTTTGACATTTCTTGCTTACGCAACCGGTATTATTGTTATTTTGGTCGGTATAATGCTGGCTAAAGTTCTTTTTGATTTATCAAAGCTAACACGTAATATTGACGAAACAACCACTATTGTGAAAACAGAACTTGAACCGACTCTTAAAAACGTAAATAAATCTGTGGAAATAGTTAGCGGAATTATTATTAAAACAAATGAAGGTGTTACTAAAGTAAAAGATTTTGTTTCAAAAACTCCGCTTAAAATTATCGGAAGCCTTTCAAAGCTCACAGGCAAAGCAACCAGAGGTTTTTGGGGCGGGCTTTGTGCGGCATTGAAGTTATGTTCTAAGAAATAGTGATTATATTTATTACCCGATTTGCGGATAAAAAATATTTATACGAAAGTTAAACTACAATTGAAGGAGAAAATATTATGTCAGTAGGAAAATTTTTAGCAGGTTTTGCAGTAGGTGCTGCAATAGGCGCTGTAGCAGGAATACTTCTTGCTCCAAAGTCAGGCGAAGAAACAAGAGAAATGCTTGGTGATATGGCTTCAGATATCGCAAAGAAAACTGATGCACGTGTTAAAGATATTCAAAAGAAAGCAGATGATATTGTTTCTGATGTTCAGGAAAAAAGTGAAGAAATAATGTCTAAATTGCAAGACATGCTCGGTAAAAAAGGCGAAGAAGCTCAAAACTAGATTTCTGTTCACAAAATATCAAAAAGAGAAGCTTTATTTGGCTTCTCTTTTTGTTTGCCCTGCTCGTCTTTGCCTGCGCAAAGCCGACTCCGGCAACACCGGCTTTCGCAAAAAAATGCCCTCGAATGAGGGCGAAAGCTTGTAAGATGTAAGATAGTTATATAAGAGATGTATTTAAAAATCAGTTATTAATTTGCTATACGGCTTCGGTTTGAACATATCGTGCGGATTTTGCCACAACCCCGTAACAGACACTTGTTAGTCGTTTATTCAATGCCAGCATCGTTTTAAAGCTGTTTGCGGAATTATTCATTGCGCTCAGCATATCGTCTGCGGAAACTTTTGACACCAGAGAATCCGCCTCATGATTATCAACTTTCTCTTGTGCGTATTTCTCTACCAATAATTTGTCAATAAAATCTCTTGCTCCGATTGCCATAATATGCTCTCTCCTTTAATGATTATTAAACTTTTTACAGCGGCACACTTTGTACTTATGCAAGTTTTCCTTGATTTTCCTTTATTATATCTTGTGTACCTCTTATGTATATATAAAGTATTTCAATTCTTAAAAATTGCTTTTTTATTTTTTAATTATGAAGTTTTGTAAACACAATCTTTGTTTCCACCCTTGTTAAATTTCTGATAATTAAAGACTTTTCGGCTTTTTTGCGGAATGTTAAACTTTCTGTTTGAGATATTAAAAAAACATTCTGTTTGAGATATTATTGTGATGTCACAAATTGTTATTAAGTAAAGAGGAGTATATAAATGAAAAAAATTCTTGTAGCAGCTGCTGTTTCAGCTTTATTACTTACCGGATGTTCTTTTAAAAATCCAAACAGTGCAATTATTAAAGTTAACGGTGATGTTATAACACTATCACAGTTTAATAAAGTTATTGATAAAGAAATAAACAATTCTATGTTTAAAGCTTTTGGCGGAAGTGAAAACTTTGTAAAAAATGATGACAACATAATGTATCTTATCTACAAAGAAAAAGTGTCAAAAGAACTTATTATAAAATCTTTGCTTGATGCGGAAATAGCAAAGCGTAATATTACGGTTTCCGATGAAGATATGAAAAATGAAATGAAATCCATTATTGATAAAGTTGGTTCAAAGGAAGAATTAAATTCTATCCTCAAGCAAAGGGGAATTTCTAACAATGAATTTAATGAAGATTTAAAAGTTCAAATAAAAATGAAAAAACTTATTGATTCAATTGAAAAAATCAAAATATCAGACGCTGATACTTTGAAATATTATAATACGCATAAGAAAGACTTCAACAGAGAAGAACAGGTAAGAGCTTCACATATTCTTATATCATTTGATACTCTTAAACTTATACGTGACTTAAAAGGTAAAAACAAAAACATAACTCCTGAAAAATTAAATCAGGAGCTTGAAAAGATACAAGCTGACAAAAAAGCTAAAGCGGAAGCAATCTTGGCGGAAGTAAAAGCTAATCCTGATAATTTTGAAACTATAGCGCAAAAAGAATCAGAGGATAAAGTCAGTGCAAAAAGAGGCGGTGAACTTGGCTTCTTCCCTAAAAAAGCTATGGTTCCGGAGTTTGCAAATGCGGCATTTTCAATGAAACCTAATACGGTAAGTGAATCTTTGGTACAATCACCGTACGGTTATCATATAATTAAAGTTACAGACAGAATTGAAGCAGGTATTGCACCTTATGCAAAAGTAAAAGATGAAATTAAATTCTATTTGGAAACAGAAGCGCAAATGAAAGTACTTAAAAACTTAACTGACGGATTGCTAAAGAGTGCTAATATAGAATATCTTGATGAATCTTTCAAACCTGAAAATATAAAAAGTAACGCAGAAAAAGCATCTAAAGTTACACTTGAAACAGATGCGAAAGACAACAACAAAAAATAAAAGGAGACAATAATGAATACTGCAACAATCGTAGGCAGAGCAGGTCAGGACGCCGAAATAAGATATTTTGAATCCGGAAAAGTTAAAACAACATTTTCTTTGGCGGTTAACAGATGGGATTCGAAATCAAAAGAAGAAGTAACTGATTGGTTTAATATTGAAGTTTGGGATAAGCAAGCTGAATTTGCCGGAGAATATATCAAAAAAGGGCGTCAAGTGGTTGTTGACGGCAGAATTTCAATAAGCAAATGGAACGACCAATCCGGTGAAGAAAGAGAAAGATTCCTTGTTATAGCAAACAACGTACGTTTGCTGGGTTCAAAAAGGGACGCAGAATAGGAGGATTTGAAAAAGAAGAAATGATAAGTTTCTTCTTTTTCTGATATTATGATATTTTCGGATTTAGCAGGCATAATTGCCGATGATTTGACAGGAGCAAATGATACAGCCTTACAATTTCAGAAAAGAGGTGCTGAGACAAAGATTTTGCTCAATTATGAAACTTGTCCAAAAGTTAAATCAGGAACAGAAGTTTGGGCTTTATCAAGTGAGTCAAGAAATGTTGATTCTCAAACTGCTGTTGAAAAATTGGAAAAAGCAGTAATTACTTTCAAATCCAATTTCAACTTTGACCATTATTATAAGAAGATTGATTCTACATTAAGGGGGCATATTGCTTTAGAGACTCTTAAAATGGTCGAATTACTTGAATATGATGCCGCAATAATTATCCCTGCATTTCCGCAAGAAGGAAGAATAACAGTAGGAGGATATCATCTCGCTAAGGGAACTCCTATAGGAAGAACTGAAATAGCAATGGATCCGCATTCTCCTATTACGGAGTCGCATATTCCGAGCCTGCTTAAATCACAGTTAGGAGAAGCTAATTCCGAATTGGTAGGTGAAATTGATTTAAGAACAGTTCTTAACGGAGCAGGTCCGATTTTAATGAGAATTAATAATCTTATAAAAGAAGGGAAAAAATTAATTATAGCAGATTCTACTTCGCTTACTGATATTGAACAAATAGCGCTGGCAATAAATAAATGTGACAAAAAGCTGCTTCCGACAGGTACAGCCGCAGGGGCACAGGTTTTTTCAAAATATTGGCTGGCGGGAATTGAAAAAGAAGAAATAAAGGTGCATACAGGAAAACTTCCTAAATTTATTATTTCAGGAACTGCAACGCAAATAACCGCATCTCAAATAAAAAAATTAGAACAGTCGGATGATATTGAAAATATTAATTTTATTCCGATAGACACAAAAACTATTCTTAAAGGAGTTGAAGAAGATTTAGTAAACAGAATATCAACAAATTTAAAAAGCGGAGTAACTGTTTGCGTACATACATCAAATCTAATATCCGAATTTGACGGATTTTCCGAAGATTCGTTTAACGCTGAGCTTACCAAAGAAAAACTTGCCGGCATGATAACTGATTATTTAGCCGATTTAACCAAGAAGGTTGCTCAAAATATAAATTTTATACTTATCACTTTAGGCGGTGAAACATCTTATAAATGCTGTGAGGCAATTGAGTCAGCCGAACTTAAACTTATTGACGAAGTTGCTCCGGCTATATCCCTTTGCGAAGATATTAACGGAAAACTTATTATAACAAAGTCCGGAAATTTGGGGAACAGTAATACCTTAATAGAAATATTGAACTACTTAAATAACCATGAATAATTACTCAGAAAAAATTGCAATATTAACGGGTGATCCCAACGGAATTGGCGCCGAAATAACTATTAAGGCGCTAAACTTGCTTAATTTACCGCCAAAACAGATTGTACTGATTTCAAACAAAAAGATTCTTAATACGTACGGAAAAATTAATAATAACTATGAGGTTATAGAATTAGATTACGACGAAAGAATAGAACCCGGAATAATTTCAGCTTCAGCAGGAGATTTTGCATATAGAGCGATAGAAAAAGCTTGCGAAATTAAACCAAAATATATTGTGACAGCACCAACCTCAAAAGAGGCGATGCATCTTGCAGGACATAACTATAACGGGCAAACAGAAGTTCTTGAGCATTTTCTTGCTCATGACGGACAGCGTGCCGAAATGCTATTTGTTTCGAAAGATTTCAGAGTTTTGCTTTTAACAAGGCATATTCCTTTAAAAGATGTTCCTTCTGTTTTAACAAAAGCATATCTTATCGAAAGAGTAGAAAGATTAAGAAACTATTTTCAAAAAAAGCTTAATATTAATAAACCTTCATTCGCGCTTTGCGCATTAAATCCGCACGCAGGTGAAAACGGCATTATAGGGGTTGAAGAAATAGAAAATTTAAATCCTGCCGTAGAGGCCTTACGTAACAGAGGAATTAATATTACAAATCCTCTTCCTGCCGATACTTTATTTATAAACTCGGCTAAAAGCTATTTAAATAATGAAAAGAATCCTTATGATTGTTATATTGCATGCTATCATGATCAAGGTTTAATCCCGATTAAAACAATTGCGGCACAAAAAACCGTTAATATGACTATCGGTCTTGATATTATAAGAACATCACCGTCACATGGAACTGCATTTGATATTGCAGGTAAAAATATTGCAAATCCGGAATCTATGATAGAATCCATTAAAGCATGCTTATACTAATTACATAATTCCTGCAATATCACCTGCTAAATCTGTAATGTCAGTAATAAGACTTTTGTTAAAAACCTTATACAGATTTGCTGCATGTTTTTGCGCAAAATTCATCAAATCTTTATGTGCTTTAGGTTCTGACTTTAAAAGATTTGAAAAATAGTCCGTTCCTAAATCTACATCTTTTATCTCAAATTTTTCGTCTGCTTGTGAAATTGGTTGGATTGCTTCTGTTGAATTCAAAGGTTCAATAATAAATCCTGCGGGTGCGCCCATTCCGGCTATCAGATGACCTTGCTGGTTGTCAACGGATTGAACTTTCATACTTTTTTCAAGCAAATTCGCAAACGTTGTATCATTTAAATCAAAGCCTTGCGGCTTAGATACTGCGCCCAAAGTCTGATTCGATAATTGATTAATTATGTTTTCCGTTATACTCATAGTTTCATTATAAAATATTTTTTATAAAAACTACTCCTACTAATAACGTATCAATATTCAGGTTTATTTCAAAAATTTCTCAGCCCATGCTTTTAGTTCTTCAACTGAAGGATTTGAATTTAAAATATCGCCTTCAACTATTACTGTTGAATCTGCCACACTTGGTCGAATATTTTCAATTGTTCTGCCAAATCGGCTTCCTCCTGATGTTGCAAAAAGAACTATTTTTTTATTTGAAAAATCGTGTTTTTCAAGAAAAGTGTTAATAATTGTCGGTGCAATATACCACCAAATAGGGAAACCAATAAAGATTGTATTGTATTTATCTGTTGAGAAGTCATCTTCAATCATATTAGGACGAGAATTTCGATCACGCATTTCGATCGAACTTCTTGAATTTTTGTCCATCCAATTTAAATCGGCATCCGTGTACGGTACTTCCGGTTTTATTTCGTATATATCGGCATCTATTGCTGCTGATAAATTCTTAGCAACCTTTTTTGTAACACCGCTTGCGGAAAAATAAGCAACCAATATATCTGACATAAATAACTTCCTTTCTTAATACTAAAAAAAGTCTCCTGATTCCGGAGACTTTTTTTAACTTATATTATCCTAAGCTTGTTGTAATCCTCGTTTGAATTCTTCAGGACGACTTGAACGAGCTAAAGCATCTTCTAAAGTAATTTGTTTTCTTAAATACAAATCTCTTAAAGACATTTCTAATGTTTGCATACCAAAACCGGAGTTTGTCTGCATTGTAGAATATATTTGAGCAGCCTTAGCTTCGCGAATCAAGTTTGCTATAGCCGGAATTACAAGCATAACTTCTTGTGCCATAATACGTCCGCTCTTTGTTCCGTCCGGTTGAAGCAAAGGAAGTAAAGTTTGTGAGAATACAGCTACAAGAGAGTTTGAAAGCTGTACACGAACCTGCTGCTGCTGTCCTTCAGGGAATACGTCTATAATACGGTCGATTGTCTGAGAAGCCGATGACGTGTGCAAAGTACCAAATACTAAGTGACCTGTTTCTGCGGCTGTCAAAGCTAATCTGATTGTATCCAAGTCTCTCATCTCACCTACAAGAATAATATCAGGGTCTTCACGAAGAGCTGATTTAAGAGCATTCGCAAAACTTCTTGTATCTTGACCTAATTCTCTTTGGTGGATAATTGAACGTTTTGACGGATGAATAAACTCGATAGGGTCTTCAATAGTCAAAATATGTTCAGAACGCGTTTCATTAATATAGTTAATCATAGCAGCCAAAGTAGTTGACTTACCTGAACCTGTAGGACCTGTTACCAATATTAGTCCTCTTGGTTTCTCAGCCATTTTTCTGACGGTATCTGATAAACCTAATTCTTTAAAAGACGGCACTTTTGAAGCAATTACACGAAATGCTGCTGCATAGTTGCCTCTGTCTTTATATATATTTACCCTGAAACGGCTTAAACCTTGTACACCGTATGAAAAGTCAAGTTCCCAATCCTGTTCAAGTTTACGTCTTTGCTCTTTGTTTAACATAGGAAAAAGTAATAATTCGACTTCTTCAGGTTTTAAAGCAGGTACATCCATTCTCTGCAAATTACCGTCAATACGAACTACAGGAGGCAAGCCTGCCGAAATATGCAAGTCTGAGCCTCTTTGTTTTACAACCACTTCAAGATATTTTTCTATAAGCATTTAAAAGCCCTCTAAATTAACGTAATATCATAGTTAAGTTTATCATATAAAATTTTCTGTGTAAAGAATTTTAAGCTTTTTTTGATAAAAATTCATTTATTGCCTTGGCGGCTTTTTTCCCTGCCCCCATTGCATTTATAGCATTTGATGTCCCCACAGGTGCTACATCGCCTCCTGCAAATATCGCAGGAACAGATGTTTCGCGTGTTTCCGAATCAACTGTGAAATATCCTTTTTTGTCAATTTCAAAAACTATGCCGTCAAGAGCTGATGATTTTTGAATGATAGGATTAGGTCCCGTACCCAACGCAACGATTACCGTATCAACATCAAGCACTTCATAATTACCTGTCCCTACAGGGCGTCTTCTGCCGCTGTCGTCAGGCTCGCCCAATTCCATTATTTCAAATTTCATGCCCTTTACGCAGCCGGAATCCTCAAGAATTTCTTCAGGAGCCATCAAAAATCTAAATATTATTCCTTCTTCTTTTGCATGTCTTATTTCTTCCAGCCGTGCAGGTAATTCATTTTCTGTTCTTCTGTATACTATGTAAACTTTTTCAAAACCTACTCTTACCGCAGTTCTTGCCGCATCCATAGCTACATTACCGCCGCCTATTACTGCTACCGATTTACCTATTTTTAAAGGTGTTGCGTTATTTTCATCGTTTGCACCCATTAAATTTACTCTTGTAAGGAATTCATTTGCAGAAAATACACCGTTCAGATTTTCACCTTTTATATTCATCATTTTAGGAAGACCTGCACCTGAACAGATAAAAATAGCATCATATCCGTCGTCTTTAAGCTGCTTTAATGTAACTGATTTTCCTACAATAACATTTTTTTCAAATTTAACGCCCATTTCAATAAGATTTTGAATTTCTTTATCAAGAATTTTTCTCGGAAGTCTAAACGGAGGAATTCCATATCTCAGGACACCGCCGAATTTATGAAGGGCTTCAAAAACAGTAACTTCATGTCCGGCTTTTCTTAAATCGGATGCGGCAGTCAAACCTGCACATCCTGAACCGACAATTGCTACTTTTTTACCGCTTGGAACTATTTCAGATGCTTTAGCTGAAGTATTATCACCTGTGTAGCGTTCCAAAGCTCCTATAGCTATTGCCTCTCCTTTTATTCCCAAAACACAATTTCCTTCACATTGTCTCTCTTGAGGACAAATACGTCCGCAGACTGATGGCAGCATACTTGTTTCACGAATAATATCTCCGGCTTTTTCAATATTGTCTTCTTTTAAAGCTTTTATAAAATCCGGAATTTTAATATTAACAGGGCAACCCTCTACGCAACGAGGTTTTTTGCAATTCAAGCAACGGGAAGCCTCTTCTTTTACTTGTTCTCTTGTCAAATTTTCTTCTACAGCATCAAAATTGTGTCTGCGTTCAAATTTATCTTGTTCTTGCGGTTTTTGTCGCATAATATCTCTCCTTATTTCATGTTGATTATATCAAAATATTCTTTTATTGTATAATAATTTTATGAAAAATATTATTTTTATATTTGGAACACGTCCGGAAATTATAAAACTTGCTCCTGTTATTTTAGAAATGAAAAAACAGCCGGACAAATTTAATATTATACTTTGCAACACGGAACAGCAAAAAGAGCTTTCTAATCAGACGTTAAAATATTTTGGTTTAAAAGCCGATATAAATTTGGATTGCATGAGAGAAAATCAATCGTTGAGTGAAGTACAATCAAGAATTTTAACTTCATTGGATGAAGTTTATAAAGAGAGGGATATTGACGGAACTATAGTTCAAGGCGATACAATGACGGTGCTTTGCGGGGCGTTAACAAGTTTTTATCATAAAATTCCCGTGTTTCATGTAGAGGCCGGACTTAGATCCTATGATATATATGAGCCTTTTCCGGAAGAAATTTTTCGTCAAATGACTACAAGGGTTGCAGCCTTGCACTTCGCACCTACCAACGTAAATAAAGATGCTTTGATAAAAGAAGGTATAAAAGAAGAAAAAATTCACGTTGTAGGAAATACCGTAATTGATGCGCTTTTCTGCCTTTCAAAAGAAGTTATTGAAAGTTCAATAGATTTTTATAAAGGACATGGAATAGAAGTTAATGACAAAATTGTATTAATTACGGCACACAGGCGAGAAAATCACGGAGAAAGAATTGACAAGATAATAAATGCAATAGCTTATCTTGCAAAGAAATACGAAAATCATACTTTTATTATTCCGGTACATCCAAACCCGAATGTGCATGATAAAATTTATTCAAGGCTTGGAAACACAAGCAATATCAAACTTTTACCACCGTTAGATTATCCTAATTTAGTATATTTAATGGAAAACGCAAAATTAATTCTTACAGATTCGGGTGGCATACAAGAGGAAGCGCCTTCTTTTGCATGTCCTACGCTTGTTATGCGATATGAAACCGAACGCAAAGAAGGTATTGATGCCGGTGTTTCAAAACTTGTCGGTGCTGATTACGAAAAAATTACAGCCGAAAGCGAGAGAATTTTATCAGGAACAAAAGCCGAAACAAGGCTAAGCGTTAAAAATCCATACGGTGACGGAATGGCATCGGTAAGAATAGTTGATATTATTGAAGATTATTTTTCCGAATAACTCCGAAAATATTAATAAAACTACAAATACTTTACAATAATCTATAATAATTGTATGATTATATTGTAGATTGGAGGAATTTTGGCAGAGAAGTTTAAGATACATGGCGGAGAAACGTTAAGAGGAGAAGTCTCTGTTTGCGGAGCAAAGAATTCTGTATTAAAGCTTCTTGCCGCATCAATTCTTGTTAAAGGCAGTACAAAAATATACAACGTACCGCATCTGACAGATGTTAAAATTATGCTTAATGTTTTGTCTGACTTAGGAGCAAAACTTGATTATAACAGAGAAGAAAAATCGGTTGTTGTCGATGCTTCTAATATATCCTCCATCACTGCGAAATATGAACTTGTAAGCAAAATGAGAGCTTCATTTACAATACTCGGAGCATTAATTTCAAGATGTAAAGAAGCAATTGTTGCTCTTCCGGGCGGTTGTGCAATCGGAGAAAGACGTGTTGATTTTCATATAAAAGGACTTGAAACACTCGGGGCAAAAATTAAAATTGAAAACGGCTATGTGCATGCTAAAGCTCCAAAGCTTGTCGGTGCTGATATTTACTTAGATATTCCGTCAGTAGGAGCTACCGAAAATTTAATGCTTGCAGCAGTTACTGCACAAGGTTCAACAAGAATACAAAATGCCGCTCAGGAACCGGAAATTGTTGACTTGGCAAACTTTTTAAACACAATGGGTGCTGATATTACAGGAGCAGGAACTTCTGAAATTGTTATCAACGGTGTAAAAATTGAAGATCTTCATCCTTTGGAATATACAACAATTCCTGACCGAATTGAAGCGGGAACATTTATGGCTGCAGTTGTTGCAACAAGAGGAAAAGCATTAATAAAAAATGTTTATCCTGCACATTTAACTTTCTTTAATGATAAATTGATTCAAATGGGTGCCAGTATTAAGCTTGCTGATCCTACGACAATTGAAGTCAGTGCAAGAGGAAGGTTAAACTCCATTAATTTTGTAACTCAGCCTTATCCGGGATTTCCTACAGATTTGCAGGCAATTGCGATGTCTCTGCTTACAACCGCTAACGGTGTCGGTATTATAACAGAAAGTCTTTATGAAAACAGATTTATGCAAGTTCCGGATTTGAGAAGAATGGGCGCTGATATACATCAAGACAGAAATCATGCAATTATAAAAGGTGTTAAAAATTTAACAGGTGCAACCGTAGCCGCCAGCGATTTAAGAGCAGGTGCCGCTCTTGTAATTGCAGGGTTAATGGCAAACGGCGAAACAATAGTTGAAAAATTACATCATATCGACAGAGGTTATGAAGCCTTTGAAAACAAGTTACAAGCTTTGGGCGGAAAGATTCAACGACTGAATGATGATTCGTCTGATATTATGAAAGGGGTAGTAAATGAGTCCCGCATATAAAAGATGGTATGACCATGATCCAAAATTATTGGAAGTAATTGAGCTTTTAAAGAATTATCAAGATGAACTGAGAGAACATGCCGTAGTTTTTTTGGACAAGCTGGAACAAAAAGTATCCAAAGATGCACTTGACAGATTCTATGATTTGGTAAAACCTGTAAATGGTGCAAGGTGGTACGATAAGGATCCTATTATTTCTAAAACAGTTGAAATATTGAGGGTTGTGCCGCCGGAAGTTCAACATTCATGTGCAGAAAGATTTATCTCTGCCATAAAGGAAATGGGTATTGAATACGAAAGCCCTAATTTTAAACAATGATATTTAATAAATGTTCTTTTTTTGACAGATTTGTCAAAGATATTAAAAGTAAGAAAAATTTTACTCTTACAGGTTTGACTTCGCTGAGCAAAATGCTATTGATAAGCGACATTATTGAGCTGTCAAAAAAAAGAATTATTTTCATTACGGCAACGGAACAAGCTGCATTAAAATATAATGCGGATTTAGAAAAACTCTTCGGGATAGTGTCCGATATATTTCCTTATACAAATATTTCACCGTACGAAGCACTGCAAGGCAATCTATATGATTATCAAAAACAAATAAACATACTGAGAAATCCTTCTGATTTTATAATAATACCAATCAAAGCAATTACCGAGAAATTTCCGAATGAAGAATTCTTTCAAAAAAACGCATTAAATTTAAAAGTCGGGGACAGCATTTCGCAAAAAGAGCTTTCGCACAAACTGATATTGCTAGGTTACAAACGTTCAACCATGGTTTCTGACATAGGTGAATTTTCCATTCGAGGAGATATAGCAGATGTATTTACATTAGACAATAATCCTGTTCGTATTGAGTTCTGGGGAGATGAAATCGTTGATATAAGATTTTTTAATAATGAAACTCAAAAATCGATTGAAAAAATTCAAAATATCGAAATTTTGCCGTTGTACAAGTTTGTAATACCAAAAATTCCCCCTAAAGAACTGAGCAGCGAAAATAAAGAATTGATGCAGGTTGAAGGATATTTTGAAGGCATAAATGTTTATCAATCTGTGTTTAACAAAGATTTAGTAAGTATTTTTGATTATTTTGGGAACGCAATTATCGTATATGATGAATATGCAGAATTAGGCACAAAACTGTCTCAAGTATGCTCTAATCTTAAAAATTCTTACGAAGAAGGCATAAAAAACGGATTAATTGAACCACTAACCGTCTTAAACCACTATGAAGAACAAGAAATTCTAAAACAAACAGCAGGTGTTCAGAAAATATATTTGAATAATTTTCTTTCTGATGAATCAAATGAAGTTATAGACATTGATTCAAGAACCGTGCCTATTTTTGATGCTGATATGGAAAGAGTAGGTAACTACCTTAAAGAAAGAAATAATTATAACATAACAATAGCAACGGATTTTAAAGAACGTGTAAAAGAAGTTCTTGCAGAATACGGCGTATTTGATATTAATTATATAAACAACTTAAATTCGTCAGGATGTGAACTAAGCGACGGAAAAATACTTTATGTAACAGATAGGGAACTATTCAATAAAAGGCAAAAAGATATTCCGTCGGGAAGGCGAAGAAAATACAAGGAAAAAGCCGAGTATATTGAAAATATTAATGATATAAAACCCGGTGAGTATGTTGTTCATACAATACACGGAGTTGGAATTTATCAAGGACTTACCCAGCAAGAATTTGACGGACAGCTGAAAGATTATTTAACCATTGAATATGCTAACAAGGACAAATTGCATATTCCGGCAGAGCAAATAAACATGCTGTGTCGTTACAGAGGTTCCGGTCAAATTAAACCGAAGCTTTCAAGAATGGGCGGTTCTGATTGGGAAAACACAAAGTCAAGGGTTAAAAAGGAAGTAGAAACCATAGCATACGACTTGCTAAGACTTTATGCAAGACGCAAAATGCAGGAGGGTATTGCATTTTCAGAAGATTCACCTCTTCAGGTAGAAATGGAAGATTCGTTTGAATACATTGAAACTCCTGACCAAATGAAAGCAATAAACGATATAAAGGCTGACATGGAGAATTCTTCCCCTATGGACAGACTTGTTTGCGGTGATGTCGGTTTCGGCAAGACAGAAGTAGCGATGAGGGCAATGTTTAAAGCCGTTACTTCTTTAAAACAAGTTGCCGTAATAGTTCCGACAACTATTCTTGCTTTGCAGCATTATCAGACTATTTCTGACAGGTTTAAACCGTTTGGAATAGATGTTGAGCTTTTATGCAGGTTCAGAAGTGCAAAAGAACAAAAAGAAACACTTAAAAACCTTGCAACAGGAAAGTGTGATGTTGTTATAGCAACACATAAACTTCTTCAAGATAAAGTCGTTTTCAAAGATTTAGGGCTTTTGGTTATTGATGAAGAGCATAGATTCGGAGTACGGCACAAAGAAAAATTAAAAGAATTCAGAGAAAACATTGATATTATTTCGATGTCAGCAACGCCTATCCCGAGAACACTCTATATGTCGCTTTCAGGAATTAAAGATATTTCTGTTATAAATACTCCGCCGCAAAACAGACTTCCTATCAAAACTTATGTAGGCGAATTTAACGAACAAACGATTAAGAATGCTATTACCAATGAGCTTGATCGTGACGGACAGGTTTTTTATCTCTATAACAGAGTCGAAACTATTGAAGAATTCAAGTTATCTCTGCAAAAGCTTTTACCTAACGCAAGAATAGCAATCGGTCACGGACAATTAAGCGAAAAAGAATTAGAAGAAGTTATTATTGATTTTGATAATCACGAATACGATATTCTTCTCTGCACAACAATTATAGAAAACGGTTTAGATATTCCTAATGCTAATACTATTATTATTCATGATGCCGATAAATTCGGACTGGCACAGCTATATCAGTTAAGAGGAAGAGTCGGAAGAAGTGAGAAACAAGCATACTGCTATTGTTTATATAAGAAAAATAAAGAATTAACGGAAGATGCTGCGGAAAGACTTAAAGCAATAAAAGAATTTACCACGCTCGGAAGCGGTTATAGAATTGCGATGCGTGATTTGGAAATAAGAGGTGTTGGTAATATATTAGGCACAAAGCAGCATGGTCACATGGTTAACGTCGGATTTGATACGTATTGCCAGCTTCTTGAAGAAACTGTTCGTGAATTACAGGGCGAAAAAATTAATAAGTCAAAGCCTGCAATAATAGATATTAATGTAACAGCATTCATTCCTGATGACTGGGTTGGTTCTTCCGAACAAAAAATGATAGAATATAAAAGATTAGCAGATGTTAAAAACGAACTTGAACTTGATTACATAGTTTCTGAGTGGAAAGACAGATTTTCGAGAATACCGGAAGAAGTAGAAAATCTTATAAAATTAATAAAAATTCGCCTTTTAGCAACAGAATGTTCTGTTACTTTAATAAGAGAGGCAGGGGAAAGTTTAAGAATATATTCTCCGTTTAATCAATACGAATGGAATATTTTAAGACAAAATTTAGATAAAAATATCAGCAAGCATGTTAAATTTACCGCCGCTCCCAAAAGTGTAGAAGAAGCAAAATCCATACTTCTTATCAATACTGAATATATGCCGTTTGAAGAAGTTTTTGAACTTTTAACCAATTTGCTTTATAAAATTAAAGAAACAGTAAATCAATATAATAAATAATACTAAGAATCAAACGGATCGGATTCTTTGTAGTAATTCTTTTTATAGTTCTTTTTTATTTTGTCATTACGTTTTTTTACTGTATCAGATAC
The DNA here is from genome assembly GCA_902803165.1 of uncultured bacterium. Taxonomy (GTDB): domain Bacteria; phylum Cyanobacteriota; class Vampirovibrionia; order Gastranaerophilales; family Gastranaerophilaceae; genus CAG-196. The sequence continues at coordinate 19,593 of CADCOS010000064.1, forward strand.
GTTTTTATAAGCATTATCAAGCGAAATTCTTGCAATCGGTTTGTTCTTAGCCCTGTCATTTACAACCAGCCAATAGGTGTGTTTAACATTGCCTACAGAGAAGGATATTTTTCCTGCTTTTCTGTCACCGGGTTTGAATTGAGAAAATAACATTTTCGTGTCACCAAAAATAGACGGATTATAAACGCTGTTGTAATCACTTACCAAAGCTAAATCCATACCGGAAAAAGTTTTGTCTGACATATTTGAAACCATTATGGAGAGTGTTATTGTATTAACTTCTCCAAACGGATCTTTTTCGTACAAAATATTACCTATTCTGATATCAAGTCCCGGATATTTCTCTTCTTTCTGTAAAAGAGCCTCTTCCCTATATACAGGAAGCTCAACACTCGAAAGGATTTTAACTTTTATCTCATCTCCGGGAGAAATTAAAACATCTTTTCCCTTACGGTATAAAGCCATACCTAAGCCGATTGCTCCGCCAATTGCAGCGCCTCCTGCAATTGTGTAACCGTTTGAGGCAATGGCGGCTTCTATGCCTAATGCTTGAGCGGCAACAAGTCCGCCCATAACTCCGCCTGCAGCTGTATAACCGATATCTGTTGCGGCTATTTTTGCGGCAGCTTTAACCGGATGAAGCTTTGTGGTCATCTTGCCCTCTATAGGAATTTCTCTGCCGTCAGGAGTAATAAGCTGATCAAAACTTAAATCCAAGTATCCGTCACGACCGCCTCTCTTAGCTTCGCCTGAACCTTTTATGACACCGTGAGCAATAGTTCCTTTTGGAATAATTATACCTTTATTTCCGTACACATTGGATGTTATTTCTGCGAAAAATTCATCTCCTTCAAACGAAAAATTTCCGTCCAAAACTTGAGACACTGTCATTTCAATAGTATCACGCTTTTCAAGAGTTTCGGTTTTACCCGTATACATTTCTTTATCTAATTCGGTATACTCTTTGTCAAATTCAGCATGACCTTGAAAGACATCACCGCCTGCAAAGGCAATGCCTTGAAACATAAATATACTTAATAATAATCCCGCCAAGCCTCTTTTCATATCTTCATTATACACTTTTTAGGAAATTAAGTCCATAATTAAATAAAACCGTCTTCATCAGAGTGGAA
>CADCOS010000065.1 GCA_902803165.1 uncultured bacterium
GGTAAATCATTTGGCTTGTAGTTTCTTTTACAGGCTTGTAAGTATATTGAAAAACTTTGTGGAACTTTCTTTGCGGTCAAAGAAAGTACCTATATAGGAATTTAATATATTTAATTTTACCCTCACCGAGAATTTTTAATATTCTTACGAATATTGAAATTCTACCCTCTCCCATTGGAGAGGAAAAGAGAATTGATGCACCGAAATATATATTTCGGTGTATTTCAAATTTTCGATTATAAAAATTAATCAACACGATTAAGTGTATAAATCACATTTTAAAAATAGCCCAAAAGTGTTACCACATGGGGATTGCGCAAATATTAAGTGTATGATATAATATTAGTAGAGCGTAATATACATTTACCGGAGAACTTTAGACAATAAAACAATGAAATTACTCTTGATGAGTGTTATTCCCCACACCACTCTTTAAACAAAAAGGTATCCACAGTTACTTTAAAAACAAGGTAAATAAAAATGGATACGCTAATTTTATCCCGACCGACAATTGAAAAGAAAGCAACAAGTATAGCAGGAATTGCTGTTGCCTTTTGCCTTTTATTAAGCCAAACCTCTATAATTTCGGCTCAAGATACGGATATCGGAAAATATACAGGGTTATCACCAACTTTAACATATATAAAAGAAGAGCAGATAAAAAGAGAAACGGATTTTGATAAAGAGATAATATATAAATACCCGGGAGCAAGAATAACGGAAATTGAAAAAGGGGTAAAACATGTCAGAATGATTCGTTATTACAACGGAAGACCTGTAAGAATAAATTTAATCGAACTATCAAAAAATGTTAACAGTGATTTGGAAGTAGTTCCGGCAATAGCCTCCGATACTTTGGCATCAAGGACGAAAATAGGCAAAATAGCAGCGAGAGATAACGCAATAGCGGCAATAAACGGAGGTTACTTTAAACCTCAAACGGGAGTTCCGTTAGGAACTTTAATGATAAACAAAAAAATATACACGGGGCCTATATATGACAGAGTTGCAATGGGTATATTTGACGAAGGTTATTCAATGGCAAGAATTCAACTAAAAGCAAGTGTTGACACAAATATAGGAGGGTTAAAAATTGATAACATTAATCAACCCCGGATGCTATCTACACATACACTCGTTTATACTTCGGATTGGGGAACGTATTCTCCTGCGTCTCCTAAATATGGCAAGCAGTTAGTTATTGAAGATGGCAAATTAGTTAAACAAAGTTATGATTCGGTAAGGATACCCCAAAACGGTTTTGTAATTGTCGGTTCAGAAAAGAATTTAAACACCATTGCTAAGGCGAAAAAGTTTGACCTTAACATAAAAATGAATCCGAATTGGGAAGAAGTAAACCACATAATAAGCGGCGGACCGTATTTAGTCAAAAATAACGAAATTTTTGTTGATGTAACAGCACAAAAATTTGCCTCAATAACAGGCAGAAACCCGAGAACTGCAATAGGTTACACAAAAGACAACCACTTAATTATGATGACAGCAGACGGCAGAGAAGGAGCATCAATAGGTTTAACTCTAACAGAATTAGCATCATTAATGAAAGAATTCGGATGTGTTAACGCCATGAACCTCGACGGAGGCGGTTCAACAGTAATGTATGTTCAGGGAAAAGTTGTAAACAGACCATCTGTACAAGGCGGAATTCCGCTTTCACAAACAGTAAATATAACTACTAAAAATATCAGAAATTCTTAATTTAACCTTGAGGAAGATTCAATCTCGGATAAAGATTTTCGACAGCTTCTTCAACTATTGAAGATTCTCTTGATAAAGAACCTTTTGCAAGTTCTTTGTCAAAAGGAATAGCGCCCAAAATTTCCAAATCAGACTCTTTTGCAAGGTTGTATACTTCAGCCAAATATTCATTTGAGACCTTGTTCATTAAAACACCCAATTGCCCGCCTACTGCATATTTAGCAGAGTATTCCGCAATTCTTTTAGCCAGATTTATTGATTCAATAATAGGATTTGCAATAATCAAAGCCAAATCTATATCCGTATCAACAAGCTGTGTTAAATATTTAAGGTCAAATTCGCAGTCAAATATAACAAAATCATATCTTTCAATAAGCTTTTGCAAAGATACATTCAATTGTTCGGTAATCGGGCATCTGCAATCCTTTACACCGCTGAGCCAAGAAACAATAATATCAATGTTATCTTCAATCGGTTTAATAATATCCTCAATAGCCCACTCAACATATTCCTGTTTTGTCATGTGCTGAGGAATACCCGTTTTATATTCGTGTTTGCCGCTTCTGATACCATAGATTGTATCTCTTATATCAAACCCGTATGTGTGCCCTAACTCTCCCGAAAGGTCGTTGTCAAAAAGTAAGAAAGATGATTCCGGAAACTTTTTTTTCAAAATATTTATCAAAGCTTTAGTAATTGTAGTTTTTCCGCTTCCGCTTTTTCCCGTAATTGCAATTTTAACTGTCAAAATTTTTCCTCATGTTAAGTGATATACATATTTTATCATAAAACATTAATTATTTTATGCTCTTCTTTTTTCTTCAAGTGCATCAACTCCATACTTCCAACTGTCTTCATACTTAAAATCTTTGGAAGCAATTTCATCGGGAAGTCCTGCATGATGAATCTTAGGAATCAAGTATGATTCGCTCATTTCAATAGGCTTATCTACGTCATCGTCAGAATCTTGGCAAATAAATATTGTTTCGCCGTTCTTTGCGGTTTTTGTTCCCACGATAGTAATTTCGTGTCCTGCAAGCTTGTTTCCGTTTTCGGGATCAGGCCATGTATAGCCTATTATAACGTTATGCCCCATATTTAATGCCGCAAGTATTTCATCTTTAATAACCGAAAATTCCTGTGTATGTCCTGATAATCGTCCTTGTTCATCAACAATTTGATAAACAACGGAAGTTGTGTTTTTATTTTCCATAACCGATTCGACATAAGTTTTTTCAAAATCAATAAGACCGCTGTCTTCTTCAGTCCATTCATTAGGTGATCTTCTGTCAGTCAGAGAATTGTATGTCTGCTGTGAACCCAATTGCATCATTGTTGATTGCATTAAAACGTCAATCATTGAACGTTCGCCTTTATCTCTGTGATTATTCTGAATTCTTGCTCTTACAATTGCGTGTTCATCAGGTTTTAAAAGGATTGTAGCTTTTTCAAAGTCTTTCATTTCATAAGGAGTTTTGAATTTATTCAAAAGCCAAACCGCATCAAGGGTTTTATCCGATAATGCCGCTATGTCGATTGTTTTATAAACTTCGTTTTGAGGAGAAGTAAGCCCTTCTACCATTCTAAAGAATTCCGCAGGATTTTTTGTTGCCAAATCAAATTCTATACTTGCAGTCGGGCAAGTGCCTGTATGCATATTATCAAGATAGAAATTTGTTTTACGAATTTCTTCTTCATTTTCGGATAAATTTGTAACAAGCCCGATTACACCTGTTTTATATTCGTACGGAATATCTTCGCATGTTTGAGTGATTACATAAGGGTTTTCAATAATATCAAGACATTCTTTTATTATAGTTCTGTTATCAAGCCCCGGATCACGTTCTTCCTTCATAATTTTGTACAAGTTATCAAGAACCGAACTTTTATCATCAGAATTATTTTTTAATAATATTCCTGATTTAAGAGCAAAATTAAGTTTTCTTCTGTATTTTCCGTCCAAGAACTCTGACAATTCTTTGTATTTTTTCTTCTCTTCTTTTGTGGTTAGCTCAGTTCTTACAGTTACTGCGGAAGTATTTCCGCCTGCTCTGAATGACGGAAGTGAAACAGTTTTATTTATATTATTATTCTGATTATTTTGCTCAGAGAAAGTGGCGGTTTGAGCTTTTGTCATCCCGCCTGTTCCATAAACCTTGTTTTCATTTTGAAAATTTACACTAACCATATATATATAAAAACATTTTTACGGGGAAATTTGACTATAATGTAAAGATTTGTAAAAGCTATTTCTATATTATTAAAGTTTTAAAAAAATATGCCGTAAACAATAATGTATAAAATTTTAGAGGAGTATATTGAGATTATGGCAATGACAGTAGACATGAATCGATTGACAGTCGATAAAAACTATGCACAAGAAGTACTCGAGAACCAGGGGAAAAAGTATAATGTAAACCAAGCTGTTTTAGATACAATGGAGAAAACCTACGGTGCAAGACAAATGGCACAATGGAAAGCTGATTTTGCCGAAGTTGCGAAGGATAAAAACTCCTATGATGTCGAAATTGAAGACACATCATTACCTGAAGAAGAAACGACACCAACAAAAGAAACGAATAAGACAGCTCCTTCTGAAGAAGAAACTGTTGATAATAAAAGTAAAATAAATCGTAAAGTCGATAATAACTCAAAAAGAGGCAAGGCTACAAAATGGCTCTCTTTAGGTGCAGGTATAGGCGCGCTTGGATGCGGTGCTTATGTCGGATTGACGATGGGAGCAGGCGCAGGAGCGGTAACAGTCGGTTCTATAGGTTTAGCATTAGCTGCAATAACAGCTTTTACCGTGGGTTTGGCATATTTAATGAATAAACCTAACAAAGATGTACATGAAGAATTGCAAACTCTTAAAAAGTCAATGCTGGATAACGATGTTGAACTCGCTAATTCATTAATTAAACTTCAGGAATCACAAGGTAAAGTTGAAGTTATAAAAGAAGAAATTGAAGAAACTCAAGAAAAAACCAACGAAGAAATTGAAGCTAAACAAAAAGAACTTGAAGAAAAACAAGCAAGAATTGACGAACTAAATGCAAAATCTGAAACAGAAGAAGGCTTAACCGATGAAGAAAAAGCTGAATTGGAAACTCTTGGAACGGAAGTACAGGTTCTTTCCGACGAAATTACCGCTTTAAGCGAAGAAGGCACAGATAAAGCTGACGGGCAAGAAGAAAAATTAAACGAAGAACAAAATACACAGGAAGAATCTGCTGAGGTCTTTAAGTCTGCGAAAGATGTTGCAGACTATGCGGCTACATTTGATGAAGAAGCAAGAGATGCGGCAAAAGAAGAACAAACCGCTCAACAGGTTAATGCAGCATTAGGTTTGGGAACTGCTGCAGCAATAACATTCGCACCTATATTAAATCTTACACCTGCCGGACATGTAGCAAGAGCTATGGCACTATTCGGCGGTGCAGTAAGTTTAGCCGGCGCTAAAGAGCAAGGTGATTTTGCAGAAGACATCACCGAAGAAATAGGCGTCAGAAAAGGAATACAAGCTCAGGCGACTGAAGATATTAAAAAATCCGATGAAGCCCAAAATGATGTTGATAATACAGTTGCAAAAGCAGAGCAGACACAAGAAACATTAGAGGCTGAAAAAGAAAACGCAGAAGCGGCAACTCAAGAAGTAGAAAACGGTTCTGAAGCAAACGCGGCGGAAGAAGCAGGCGAAACCGAGCAACCTGCTGCCGCAGAAGGCGGTGAAGAAGTTCCGGAAAACACAGAAGAATCTGAAAAAAAACCGGAAGAATAATATAAGAAATTATTAAAAACGGAGACTTTAAAAAGTCTCCGTTTTTATTTGCTTATATTTTTAACTTAAACCGTACTGATTACTCTTTTACTCTCGAAGCTATTAAAGATGCAGCCGCAAGACAAATCGCACCTATTATAAATGTGTACTCCCAATGATAATTTATGCCTGCACCTTGTACTTCAAAAACACATTTATTAATAAACCAGGAAACCAAAGTGCAGACAAATACCTGAGGGCCTGCTATAAAGATATTAAATATGCCCATGACAGAACCTTCCGTTCCCGCTTTGATATAGCGTGAAAGCATTGCAAACGGAAGCGCACAAATACTTGCCCAGCCAATACCTGAAAGTCCCATACATATAGCAACCGCTTTAGGATTGTGAGTAAATGCCATTCCTAAAAATGCTAATGCCATTGAAATCATTGATATTATATGAACTTTTTTGTTACCGAATTTGACCGACATAAATCCTATAGGAATTGCAACGAGGAAACATACTAAATTAAATATTGCAAAACAAACGGATGAAAAATTAGTTCCTGCCAAAACCGCACTGTCATAAGTAGCTTTGACAGCCTCAGATACACCGGAAAGGTCAGGCACACCATAAACAGTATGAACGGCATATTGTGTGAAATAAATCATCATACACATATTCCCGATCCAAGTAAAAAATTGCATCCAACAAATTTTACCTACCTCAGGAGAAAGTGCAAAGAAGTCTTTTAATGACTGTACAAAATCGAATTTTTCAGCTTCCTCATTTTCTTTAGGCTCATATTTCTTCTCTTTTATAAATGTACAAGTCCAAATCATACCCAGCGTAAACGCAAGAGCTGCCATTACAAACTGTGCGGGAATAGACATTTGATAATTAAACGCCCATTTTAAGAATGGTGCCGTCGCTGCCGCAACAACCGAACCCAAACCTATTGCTAAACTTATATATGAATTTGCTATTGAATGTTGTTCTTGAGGAACTACATCAGGGACGAGTGCTCTGTACGGACCTTGCGCAATATTTACGCAAGCATCTAAAATCCAAATCATAACGGCTGCAAAAAATAATGCGGCAAGTGCCGGTAATGATATGTGTAATTGGGCGGATATCCAATTTACCACCTGTTCCGAGTTAGGTAAAGCTATAAGAGCAATCGCCGACAATAACGCACCGCCCAGCAAATAAGGTCTTCTGCGCCCGAATGCAAGTTTAGTTTTATCACTCAAAGCTCCGATTAAAGGCTGCACTACCATGCCGGTAAAAGGTCCGGCAAGCCATATTAAACCGAAAATAAACGGCGATGCGCCAAGATTTTCCGTCACAGGTCCGGACAAAATTATTCTCATCTGCCATGCAAACTGCAACCCGAAAAATCCTACTGCAAAACTTATAAATTTAGCAGTGTTAAATTTCTTTATATCTTCCATTAGGCAACCTCCCCTTAAACTCTGATATATTTAAGTTTACAGGTAAAAAAGGAATGAGTCAAGATATTTGGCTTACGCGCCGAATCTCCGATTCCTTCTTTCAAATTCTTTTATACATTCAGCGAGTTTTTCTTTATTAAATTCAGGCCAAAATTCGGGTATTACAATAAATTCAGAATATGCAATCTGCCATAGCAAATAGTTTGAAATTCTCATTTCTCCGCCCGTTCTTATTAACAAATCGGGATCAGGTATATTTGAAGTATAAAGATGTTTTGAGATAAGTTCTTCCGTTATATTATTTTCACCTTCATCGACAATTTCTTGTACGGCTTTTACAATCTCAGCCCTTGAACCATAATTAAAAGCGATTTGAAGATTTACCCCCGAATTATTTTTTGTAGTTTCTACAGCATTATTCAGGATTGCCTGCAATTTGTCACTCAATTTTGTAGTATCACCTATAAACGAAATAACAACATTATTTTCATGCATTTCTTTCAATTCGTTTTTTAAAGTTTGGCCGAGTAAATCCATCAAAAAATTTACCTCTTCAGGCTTTCTGTTCCAATTTTCGGTAGAAAATGCGTATACCGTAAGGTACTTTACCCCAAAATCATCACAAGCTCTCATAGCTTTTTTGAGTGCATCTACACCCTTTTTATGGCCGACGGCGGAAGGCAAATTCCTTTCTTTTGCCCACCTTCTGTTACCGTCCATAATAATCGCTATATGCTTTAAATCACAATTTTTTACAATCTTTTTTATATCTTCCATTATCATTAACTCTAATATCTTTCCAACATTCTAAATATATCAAAAACAGGTTCTTCCAAATCTTTTATATCAATTTCTTCATCCAATTCCAAAGTTATTGTCGGAATATTTCTTTCAATACCCGCCCATGTTCCGAAACTCCCGGGAGTCGGATAACCTATATTTTCTTCAACCGGATAATTTATAATTTTCGAAATTTTTTCCGCAAGTTCTTTCGCGTCACCGTCATAGTTAACAACTTTGTATGGAGCATGCAAAGACAAAATCGCCTTCGGGTTGTATTTCGTTATTATGTCAATTAATTCTCTTGTTTCAACTTCACTTGCAGGTGCTTCTCCGCCGTAATATTCGTTTTTTTCGCTTTTTATCCAATTTTCCGTCGGAAAATTCCTGTTCAAATCAACGCCGTTTGAATTCGTTCTCGTATTGTTTACAAATCCGGTTTTATTTAAGCATGGAATCAAAAACAACGCAGTATCGGGGATTTCTTCAAAATATTTTTCTATAAGATACTTTCCTTGCGGTTCATCACCGTGGAAAACACCAATTATAATAACTCTCGGATTTTTCTTGTTCCCTAATGTTTCAAGGCTCATAATAACAATCCTCAAGGTTTGATTATTGCTAAAACATAATCGTCATTAAAATACTTATTGGCACATTCTTTCAACTCTTCAGGAGTAACCTTTTTAAGCTTTTCTATAACAGTTTCCTGATAATTGAACGGATATCCCGAAATTGCATAATAAGCCATTAAATTTGCCTGCTGAGCATTCGTTTCGGTAACAAATCTTTGTTTGCCGATAAGATTATTTTTTGCATTATGAAGTTCTTCTTCCGAAACAAGAATATTCTTTATTTTATCAATTTCAACTTTAAAACCTTCAATAGATGTTTGAATATTTGATGGTTCTGTTCCGATATATATACTGAATACAGCAGCCTTTGCCCTTTGCTCATAAGAACTTCTTACAGTATATGCCAATCCTTTTTTCTCCCTTAATTCAAGGAAAAGTCTTGAAGACAAACCGCTTGCCCCAAGAATAACGTTAAGGAGCATCAATTTAGGATAATCTTCGCTGCCTATAGCAGGAACTCTCCAGCCTTGAATAATTTGAGCCTGCTGTGCATCACTTTTTATAAGCTCTGCATACTCCTGAGGAACTATTGCGGGAACATCTATTTCGGATACAGAAGTTTTTGACTGAGGAAGCATTCCCAAATATTTATTTAAAAGTTCTTCTGCTTTTTCAGAATCAACATCACCGACAAGTGTCATTTTTTTCTCTGAATTACTTAATATATCAGCATAAGAAGCTTTTATATCGTCCAAAGTAACCTTGTCAACTTCCTCCAATATTTTTGTATAACTGTGACCGTAATAATGGTTTTTGTATAATGTTTTTGTGAATAAATCGGAAACTTTAACTTTTGCCGAATCAAGCTCCGCTAATAATTCACCTTTGAGTTTTACTCTTTCTTTTTCAAATTCATCAAATGTCGAATTATTTATAATATCGGATAATACCGAAAGTGCAAGCTCAAAATCTTCATTTAACGCTACGAATCTGAATCTCAAATAATCATATTTCATCTCGGTAAATAAATCGATTGCATTTTCATCCAAAATTGATGACAATTCTTCTGATGAATATTTCTCAGTTCCTTTTAACAACAACCTGTTCATCAAAAGATATTCGCCCGCGTTTTTTTCGGGTTTGTTTATGACTACATTCAATGATAATGCTGTTCTTGGTGTATTTCTATTCAGCTTAATACAGGTATCTATGCCGTTTTTTAATTTAAGTTCTCTCATACTTGCTATTTAAACACAAAAAAAAACTATGTTCAATTAAACCGTTTCAAATTTGATTTCCAATTGTAAACATTTTAAAAAAATATAAGCATGTTTGTGTTAAAATTGCTGACAAGAGGGCTAGCTATGAAAATAACAGATGCAAAAGACGGCGTAATAAAATTAGAAAGCTTTGAAAAAGCAGCATTATCTTCATTTTTGGAGATTAACAGTTCTAAAAATGATTACATTGCTCAAGTTATACGAGAAAGCTATAACGGTGCAGGTTATACAGTGTATGCCCGTATTTTATTCAATTATGACGGTGCTTTGCTAAACTATGATAAAACTCTGCCCGATACGGATGCGGAAATAAAGCCGTTTTCATTTGATATAATCAGCAAAACTTTTGATTCACCTGAAATGCTAACCATAAATGAATTTGAAGAAAACGGATGTTTATTAAAAATAAATTCCGAATGTGCAAAAAACCTTTTAATCAGCGTTGACAATAAATCTGCACTTAATACACTTGTATCTAACATTACAATGCAGAATAAAAAAAGTATTATAATAGACACGGATTCTTCTTTTGAAGGGGAAAGATATTATGCGGGTAAAGATTTTAAACTTCCTTTTGATATCGGAGCATTAGATTTTATATACAATGAATGTTTAAATGAAGCGACAGCTGAAAGTAAAGCTCTAATAAAAGATATTTTTAAAGATTTGGCAGAATATATTAAAACCGCGGAATTTTTACCTTTTGAACAATTTAAGTCGATTATTGATGACATGGTTGAAAAATCGCATGAATTCAGACTTATTGTTCTTAGAAACGCTTTAAAAAAATTATCCGATTTAAAATATTTTGCTTCAAGTAAAAAAGAAGCAGATGCCTTGAAACCAATATTGGAATCTGATTATGCAATATTAGATTTTTCAAAAACCGATTCAAAATTTTTAAATCGATATATTCAGTACGTATATTCAAAACTGGAAAAATCAGATTCTGCTCCGCAGGTTGTTGTAAAACTTTCTGACGGTATAAGCAAAAAAACTATTAATAAACTATATACGTCAAATATTCCGGCAATATTTGCAATAAATTCACGTTATCGTTACCACGCAGGAATTATTTCATTATTTAAAAATTATATTGTAGATTCGAATTCCGCCAACAAAGAAGTATATTATTTGTACAAACCGTTTTTGGATTCCATGACTTCCGGTCAATGTTTATTTGTCGGAAACGGAACAAATAATATACCTATTGTATTTAAGGCAGAAAAATTAACCTTAAATCAAATAGAAAAAGTAAAATCCGATAATAAATCCGTTTCGGAAACAGAAGAAAATTCATTGGTTGATGAACTTTACAAAAACATTGATTCAAAAGATTCCTCAGATGAAATTGAATCAGTTGAAGAAAATGAAACAATTATACCGCAAGAACAAGATGAAATTGATTCGGAAGAGCTGCAATCCGAAGATAACATTCAAGAAGAATCAATTATTTCTGATGCATCTTCTTCCGGTTTATTTAAGGATGATGAATTTCATACCGTTGTAGATACAACAAAAATTGAAAAATTTGAACCTGCCGAAGAGACAGAAAATTCAACTGAAGAAATTAATGAAGACGTTAATGAAATTGAAGAGCTTAATTCAAATCAAGACATAA
>CADCOS010000066.1 GCA_902803165.1 uncultured bacterium
AAAGCACGCAATTGTTTACTACGCCCTGCGGGCGTTAATTAATGTTCGGCTTCGCCGAATCTCTTACGCTCGCTATTGTTGCTTTCAGCAACACGCTCGCGGTACAAATCCGAACGACAACGAACCGAGCCCTCTGTTACCGAAGGTAACAATAGGGCTCATAATAGTGCGGGTTTACCCGCAACAGCCATTTAATCTATGCCCGTAGGGCATCGGAAACAATTGCGTGTTTTTTCTTTCTTTGCTCAAGATTTCTTTCTTTTTGCCTCGCAAACAAAAAGAAAGAAATCTTGAAATCAAATAATAAAATTGCATGATTTAAACCTACATATTTATAAAGCTTTTAAAAAGTTCTTAGAAATTTTGAGAATTCTTTCAATCCGAATTTAAGCGTTTGCGGATTCATACAATAACCGATTCTTACAGTATTTTCCATTTCAAGAGTTTCTCCCGGCAGGATTGCGACTCCCGTATTTTCTTGAAGTTTACGACACAATGTTTTTGACGGAACATCTTTTTTATACCTCAAAAGCGCTGTTGTTCCGCCCTGCGGAAGATGAGCTTTTACGTAAACCTCTCCGTTTAGCCAGTCGTGCAAAACCTTTAAACCTTCCCGCATTATTTGAAAATTTCGTTTTTCTATAGCTGCCCGATTTTCCAATGCTATTGACGCATAGTAATCATCTATTATGCTTACGCTTATTGTATTGTACTCTCTGTGTTTATTAATTTCATTTATCAAATCTTCTCTTGCGCATATCCATCCTACACGTAATCCCGGAAGAGAATATGTTTTAGACATACTGCCGACAGAAATCCCCTTGTCATAAATATCAGCCATAGATTTTGAATAAGGATTTCCTGCTAAATTTAATCCTCTGTATACTTCATCAGATAATATCCAAATATTATGCTTGCTTGCCAATTCTGCAATTCTTTCAAGAGTTTCGTCAGGAATAACCGCACCTGTAGGATTATTCGGGTTATTTAGAGTAATAATCTTTGTTTTATAAGTTAGTTTGTTTTCCAGCTCTTTTAAATTAGGCTGCCATTTGTTTTCTTCTCTCAAAAACATAACATTGACATTCGCTCCGAGGGCTTTCGGTATTGAATAATGCTGCTGATATACAGGCAATATTGACAATACTTCATCCCCCTTTTCAAGCAATGATTCAAATACAAGTTGATTAGCTCCGATTGCACCATGTGTAACCGTAATATTTTTTAAATCTTGTTCGGTATACAAACTTTTTATTGCTGTCTTCAATCGGTTTGAACCATGGATGTCACCATAAGTCAATTTTGTATCAAAAATTTCCAACGGCCGCTGTATTCCTGCCAGCGTCATTAATTCTCTTATACTCAACGGTTCTATGCAAGTGGATGTTAAATCATAAACAGCACTCGGACAATACTGATTCATCCACTCTTCAATTTTAAATGTATCAATTCTCATACAATTATGTTAACATAAAGAGAATAAGGGGAGATTTTTATGAAAAATATATTAAGTTTTATAATTGCACTGTTTTTATTCTTAAATATGAACGCGCAAGCATCAGAAATAGATGTACTGGCTACTATGCAAACTAAAACAAACTCGCAGGACAAAGTTTGGGTAGGGACTTTTCAAATTGTATGGAATGATTTCATAGACCGAATTGTACATGACATTGTACGTTTTAGAGAGGGCACTCCTGCTTACGTACAAGATTTGAACAATAGAGAATTTTCCGTAACTGATATTTCTGACGATTGCTATTACAAAAAAGTAGGAGTTATAACAAAAAACACAAAAAAAGAAATTTCAAAAGCAATAAAAAAGAAATTTAATGAAACAAGCGATATTCTTGATGATTTAAATTTAAAACCTGCACCAAACAGCTTTATTGTTTATGCAATGCTAAAAAAAGATTTTGAATTTTTGAATGAATTTGACAAACTTGGCAAGTCAAATTTTGCGAATAATAAAAAGGCAGAATATTTTGGAATAACAAAACACTCGGACAAAATTTTAAAAAGAGGCGTAAAAGTTCTGTTTTACAATAATAGGAATGATTTAGCCGTAATACTTGACACAAAAGGGAAAGATGAGGTTTATATATACAAAAACGATTCAAATAAACCTTTTGATTTGATATATAAAGAGATGAACAGAAAAGCAAGTAAATATAAAGGACCGGCAACATTAGGAAGAAGCGATGAATTAAAAGTACCGAATATCAAATTTGATATTAAAAAAGCATTTAAAGAAATTGAAAACAAGCGTGTTATGGGCACAAATATTTTAATTTCTCAGGCAATGGAAAGTATAAAATTTGATATGAATAACAAAGGAGTTAAACTAAAGAGTGAGGCCGCAATAACAGGACTGCTTACAGCACTGCCGCCGGCTGCCGAAACTCCGAAATATTTTTATTTTGACAATACATTCGTTATTTTCTTAAAAGAAAAAGGCAAGGAGAAACCGTATTTTGCATTAAGAGTAAGTGATATATCGAATTATCAGTAGTTTTTAACCTGTCGTTTTCGATCAATAATCTTTTTTGAGAAGAATATATGTAATTTTTTATTACGGGATTTTCTTTTTGCATAAAAATATATTAAAATACATTATAGAAGTTTTATTTGCCAGAGCAGATAATAAATGAGAATAGTTAGGATTTGGGTAAAGTTTGAATGAGAAGACGAAATAAACAGTACGATTTGTATATTTTTATAATATTATTAGTGCTTACAGCAGGTTACTTTTGTTATAACAGATATTCATCAGAAGACAGAGGAGTGAAGGCATACACTGTTGCTCTGGAGAGTTATAAAAAATTAGATTATGAAACAGCATACAGAGAATTTGCAAGAGTTCCTTCAAATTCTTATCTGAAAGACTCGGCACTTTTTAGGCAAGCTCGATGTGCAACCAATATGGACAGAAAAGAATTGGCTATTAAGAAATACAATAAAATCGTCCACTCTTCATCAAAATCAAGCATTGTCCCTATAAGTGAATACAACATGTCACATTTGCTATATGAATTACAAGACTCAAGAGCTAAAAAACACTTTCAACATATTATAAAAAAATATCCTACAAGCGATTACGCTACAGCATCTGAATATTTTTTAGGGCTTTTGGTAACAGAAAACTTTCCAAAATCGGGAAAATCACGAAAAAAGGCTATCGACAGAGCTTTTATCCACTTTAAAACGTATATAGAGAAGGCACCCGACGGAAGATATGCTTTAAAAAGTGCGGAAGAGATTAAAAAACTCGGAGTAACTTTAAAAAATTATGATAATTTATTAATATCCAGAGTTTACTATTATAACGGAGATTATGAAACAGCTTCTAAATTTTTAAACAAAACAACTCTTGCAGACAGTTGGACTGACTTCGCGAAGAATGAATTTAAACTCGGGAATAAGGATAAAGCTAAATACTATACGGAAACAGGACTGGAAAAATATGCGGTTACAGCTAAAAATGATGACGTATACGAAGTTATAGACAACTATATTTCCGCTTATCCTTCAAGAAAAGAAGGAATAATATCTTTAATAAACAAAAACTATAACTCAACAGGGGCTGATTATATCGGATATTTAAACTGCAATGAAGTTGTGCCGACAGCAAATAAAGAAGCCTGTTATAGAACGTTGTACGAAAAATATCCGAACGGACAGTTTTCCGCCGATGCCTTATATAATCTTTTTATAAGTAAATATTTACAAAAAAAATATTATGACGCTCAAAGACTGGGTTTCCTTCATTTGAAGAAGTTCCCAAATGTAAAATCGTCCCCTGCAATAACGTATTTTATGGGAAGAATTGCATTTAAACTTAAACACTACGAGAGCGCTAACTCTTATTATAAAAAAACAATTGCC
>CADCOS010000067.1 GCA_902803165.1 uncultured bacterium
CTTTTGGCTTAGCTTTTTCTTCTTTCTTTTACCTCGCAACTAAAAGAAAGAAGAAAAAGCTAAATAAAAAATAAAATATTAATTTAATCCTCACCTTACCCTCTCACACTGGAGAGGAAAAGAAAATCTATGCATCGAAATATATATTTCGGTGTACGTCCTTTTATCTTCTTGTATTACCTTTAATAATATTAGAAACCCATGGCAAATAACTTTCATAACCTAAGAAAGAAGTAATTGCCAAGTATAAAATTATTGATGTTGTTAACAATTGGATTATCGATAAATTAAATATGAATGACAGCGGCGTAATCATGTAATAAGTTGCTGCACCCGCCAAGAAACTTATAACAGGAATTTTTAGCAAAATTATCATTATTAAACCCAAAAATACCTTTAACAAATAATATAATATTGAAAGAAATATAGATTGCATTATGTGATACATCAAAAACGGTCTGACAGTTTTTCTTGATATAGCTGCTATTATAAGCCATACAAAACCAACTCCGCCGGCAGTTAAATATGTCAGCGCCGATAATACTTTTTCTATCGGATACGGATTAGAAGTTTGCAACTATATCATCCTTTCTTGATTCTTCCATATAATCTTCAAGCACTTGTATAAAAACAAGTTTATATTCGTCATTTTCCGGTCTTAAATTTACTGCTGCCCGATATGAGAAAATTGAACGCTCGACTTCATTATTCATAAAATACGTATTAGCAATCAATACATAAATACTCGGATCCAGCTTATTAATTTTAAGAGCTTCTCTATATTGTTCTTCCGCTTCTTTATATTTTTTAAGATTTGAATACATATTACCGAGCAAAATATATGCATTAACTTCTTGCGGATTTAATTCTATTGCTTTTTTATAAAGTTCTATCGCTTCTTTTTCTTCTTTAAAATCAGATTTGGATATTGCATAACAAATATACGCTTTATAATTATCTCCTTCTAAAGAAATAGCCTTATCAAAGTATTTATAAGCATTTTCTTTATCTTTCAATACATTGTAAGTATTCGCTATGCACAAAGCTACCGTTTTGTTTGTCGGAGCAAGTTTAAATACCTTATTGTAATATTCTAAAGCGTTTTTGTAATCAAAAAGCTTGTAACATACGTTACCCAAATCTATCAAAGCTGTTAAATTATTTTCATCGATCGATAGTGCTTTTTCATAATAAGCCCTTGCTTCTACAAAGTCTTCAAAATCATGGTACAAAAGCGCTATTGCATTATAAACCTCAGGATCATTTGAATTAAAATCCAAAGTTCTTGAATAATAATGCAGAGCTTTTGCAAAATTTTTCATCTCTGCATAAGTATTACCCATATTGTAATATACAAGATAGTTGCTCGGATTAACCAGCATAGCTTCATTAAAACACTTCAAAGCTTTTCTGTACTCTTTTGCATAAAACCAAATGCTGCCTAAATTTAATAATGTTGACATGTCTTTCGGATCAATTTCCAAAAGGCTCTCATATACCGAAATAACCTTTTCAAACTGATTATCCATTGCATAATACTTAGCCAAGTCATGGTAATTTTCAGTGTTTTTAGGATCCATTGCCATTTTCAAAACTGTCTTTTGTATAGCTTTATCTAATTCTTGTTTATCCATATTTCACCTGCATTATTTTACTTGTATAAAGAGTATTCTTCTGACTCTTTAAGCCATGTTTCATGCGGAATGCTGAAAGCATGATTCCAAAATTTTTCTATTGCATAAGCATCTCTGTCATCCTGATGAAGAATATGAACTACTACATCACCATAATCCACAAGATTCCAACGATTTTTTACATCATTTTCTCTTCCCATAGGAAGCCTTGAAAATGTTGTTTTCACTTTATCAGTCAAATTTTCTGTCAAAGCTTTAACCTGAGTGTTTGTTTGCGCGGAACAAATAACGAAATAATCCGCAAAGGACGAAACATTACTAATATTAAGTATAGAAATATCCTTTGCTATTTTTTCATCCAAAAACCTTGCAACTGCACAAGCAAACTTGTATGACGTAATATTTTCCGACATTAAACCCTCTCATCAATCATATCTATTCTTTTTTGATGGCGCCCGCCTTCAAAATCAGTTTTTAACCAAATATCCGCTATATCTATAGCCAAACCCGCACCTGTGACTCTTTCGCCGAGACATAATATATTGGAATTGTTGTGTGCCCTTGTCATTCTTGCTGTATAAGTATCCGTACAATGAGAAGCTCTTATTCCATCAAAACGATTGGCAGCAATAGACATTCCTATTCCTGTCCCACATACAAGAATGCCTCTGCAGTTTTCCGACAAAACTTTCTTTGCTACTAATTTCGCAATAACAGGGTAATCACAAGATTCTTCACTAAAACATCCTAAATCACAGACTTCATATCCTGATTCCTTTAGATGATTGATTATTTTATTTTTTAATTTAAAACCGCCGTGGTCAGAACCCAGTATTACTTTTTCAGTCAAATTAAACTCTCCTGCTTATTAATATATTAACATACAGTTGAATATTTCTGCCCCTACATTTGAACTATTTTAGACAAACAGTCATATCGGCTTCTATACAAACTTTACCATCAACAGAACCGACAGCATGACATTTGCTTATAGGACCTTTAGATTTTAAAAGTTCTATTTCCATATCAAGCCTGTCACCCGGTCTTACTATATTTTTAAATCTTACATTGTCAGCACCTGCGAACAACGTTAATTTACCTTTATACTCAGGCAAGCACATCAAAATCGGAGCCGAACATTGAGCTAAAGCTTCTAACTGCAAAACCCCCGGCATTATAGGATTATTAGGAAAATGTCCCTGAAAGAACCCTTCGTTCATAGTTAAATTTTTATATCCTTTTGAATACTTGCCCGGAACACATTCCGTAATCTTATCAACCAATAAAAACGGATATCTGTGCGGAATCATTTCCATAATCTGCATTACATCAAATGACAATACTTCTTCTGACATTATTATTTCTCCTTAAAAATTTTTACTCTCTTTCTTTATTTATTTTACTATAATCAAAATGTTATGTCTAATTTGAATATATATAAAAATTTTTTTTTACAATATGGAAGAAGGAATTAAAAATCCATGCAATATTAAAAACAATTTTCTATTTTCAACTTTCAATTTTCCATTAAAAAAACGACCAACTGTTAATCCAAACAATTGATCGTTTATTTCAATTTAGATGCTAGCAGCGAGCTATCTTCCCGGGGTGCTACGCACGTAGACAACTTTTGAGTTTGTTGTCATACTTACCAGCCCAAATATTTACCCCTGGCCCGCCAAGTATTTTCACCGTTATGAGTCTTTACGACCGTGTTCGGGATGACTCTGCCGAACAAAATATGACTAAATGTCATATTTTGTGAGAGGCGGGTGGTTTCCCAAGCAAAAAAGCTAATTAACAA
>CADCOS010000068.1 GCA_902803165.1 uncultured bacterium
CAATAAAAGAATAAAGGAGAAAAAATGTTTTTAGGATATCAAAATAATAAGATAAAATTCTATACCGAACAACCGCTTAATCCAAAGCTTTACAATGTAGACAGGTGGGAGCAAACTGACAAAGAGTATGTGCTTGAAGGGGATGAGTATGTTGTAAAAGATGAGGAATGGGAGCGCAGGGAAAAGAAGAGAGAAAGGCAAAGGCTCGATGCTTTAACCCTTACTCCTGCCGATGTAGAACGTGCTTTATACAAAGCTAAACAAATGGACTTTGAAGACCTTAAAGCCTTAATAGCCCAACAAATACCAACAATCGATATTAAAGAACTATCAATTGAGTTTAGAGCAAAAGACTTTTATCGTGGTGCCGTTGCAAGTGGTATGAGATTGTTTGATGTAGTAGGAGCTTTACTCGGTTACACTCCTAGCGATATGGATTATCTGTTTGAGAATAAAGAGTTACCGCAAGAAGAGGATAAAAAATGATTAAATGGTACAGCTCAAAAGATTTGAGTATTTATTTTGACGATACACCTTTTGTTTGTATTAGGTATTCTTTACCTTCCGATACCGAAACAGAGATAAAAAGCAAAAAAAAATACCCATTCGTTAACAAGCGTGATTTATTAGTCAGAATCGTTTACCACAAGAAAAACGACAGAACTCATGAATTTTCTATACCAAAAGGATATTGTTTTGACGGCGCATCAGTGCCCCGATTCTTTTGGCGAATAATCGGCGCACCTACTGACAACAGCTTTTTAATAGCCGCAATGGTGCATGATATTTTATGTGAAAATCATCAGTATATTATGAATGACAGGGAGCTTTCAACAGAAGTTTTTAACGCACTATTGGAAACTTCAAGAGTAGGAAAGTTCAAGCGGTACTTAATGAAACACAGCGTTGACACGTTTCAAAGGTTGTTTTGCAGGTGGGGTAAATAATGAGCATAGAAAGACGAAAATTTTATTTTTTACAGTGGCTTTCGCCTTTAATTACAATAGTTACTCTTTTAATTGGCGCAGTAGTTTGGGTAAATACTATGTCCGGTATTCCTCCGAGAGTAACTAAAGCGGAAGAAAGAATTTCAGAGCTTGAAAAGTCACAAACAGCAATGAATGTAAAAGCTGATATGACATTAAATGCAGTTTATGAAATAAGAAGCGTATTAATGAAAGGCAAATAAATGACCGTTAAATATATCATTTTACATCATACAGGCGGAAATTATAAACCTTGTCAGCAAGATTTAAACAGTTATCAATTACTTATTGATAACGAAGGAAAACAATATAACGGGAAACCTGTCGGTCAAGCAAGTTCAACAGGCGGGATGAACTCAATTACTTATAATATATCCTGCTGCGGGGGGTTAGACAGAACCCCGATAACAAAGATTCAAATAGAAGCTTTATTTAAAATCACAGCTGACAAATGCAAAGAATTTAATTTGACACCTGACAAAGTTTACACACATGCTGTTATTGGTGATATGTGTAAAAAAGGCTCAATTACAATGCTTTTACCTCAAAATCGTTGGCTTTATCAAAATATAGGGAAAGTGGATTTGATGAATAATCCCTATATTAAAAGCTCTGTTAACGAAGTAAACAATTTTTTCAGAAAAAAAATACAATGGTATTTTAATAAAGTTTAAATAAACTCCATGTGTTTATTATCTTCTCAAGCCCTTTATGCTTATTTATATTCACCTTTCTCTCGATTACTTACTGCAAATTAAAGGGCTTTTTTTTCGTATTTCTCTTCAATTTATACTTATTTATTTCAGCTTCCGACCTCCGATTTTTTTCGGAGGTCTTTTTTATTGGAAATTTTTAAAACGCTCAGAATCGATTTTAAGGCGGTAAAATTTTTTACATGAGTTTATACCTGTCGGGGTAAAAATTGAAAATTACCCCCTATATCCCTACGCAGATTCAATTTTTAAATAAACTTGTTTGAGTATCTTTTATATTATTCCATTGGTGATATTCTTTTAGTTCTGTTATCTTGATTTCGATTCTCGGATTAAACTTGTCATAATAAACCCTGCTGCCGTCATGTGAAGCAAGTATATCTCTGTTATCATCAAGTAAAATACCGTAATTAACCAAAACATCATCAATTGCTTCGAGCAGGTTCGTAAGGTCATAACGTAGTTTTCTGTCAACATAAAAAACACATTGAACATTTACCGGGTATTTTATTTGTCCGATTTCGGTTTTTATTTGCAGCATGTACGGTTTACATTCTTTTTCAAAATCTCGAAATTGCTTCGATGGGATTATAAACGGTCTGCCTGTTTTGGGATTGGTTATTATTTGTTGACTGTTTTTCTTTGTTACAGGTTTGACGGGTATTGTTACGGTTATTTTCAAAGTTCTTACTCCTCTCAAAAAAATTAAATAAAGCGTAAGGCTATGGGGTTTTATTTACCTCATAGCCTTATTTTTATGCCTTATTTCCCCCCCCGTTAAAATTGATAACGATATTGCCATTCTCGTCTTCTTTAACGGTTTTTAACTGTTCTGTTCTTGTTTGGCCTTTTAAATATTTTTTAGCAAGCTCTTGAATCTCATACAAAGCCTGTTCATGCTTACCTGAAATACAAAAAGTCTTTTCGTCAAACTCTTCTCTATAAATAGGAAGGTTCGGAGTTGATATGTTGATAACCGCATTGTTTGCAGGGTTAAAGTTGAATTTTACGGAATATAAAGCGTTCTGCAATTTGTCGGAATCTTTTCCGTAATCAAATTTTATCGCGTTCATTGTGATTTTGTTTTTTGATTTTTCAAGTTCCGGAACACATCCGACAAAACCATCCACGCAGTTTTGGAAAGTTTCTTTAAATTCTCCGGTCACTTCCTGATCGCCTGTAAATGTAATATCCCCTTTTCCTAAATCGTCCGCAGTTGTGTACTTAATTTCTGCTGTGTTGTCATTCAAAATTTTTACTTTTTTAATTAAAATCTTTTTTGCGTTTTCCATTAAATTTGTCTCCTTCTTTTTAAGTTTTCTTTAATCTTTTTTTGAATTTCTTGAATTTCTTTTTCCTGTTGTTTCTGTTCTTCTTCTGTCAGTTCCCTTTCCTCCTCTGTTTGTTGTTGTTCTTTTTTCTTTTGCTGCAGCTGTTCTTGTAATAATTTTTCTTGTTTAATTATTTCTTTGTAATCCCCATTTTCTAAAAGTTTTCTCAACCAAGGTTTAAAGTATTTTATTTTGTTTCTTTTAGAATGTTTTTTTAAAAGTTCCTCTTCTTCCTCTGTTAAAAATTTTTCTTCTAAAGAAGAAGAAGAAGAAGATATATTAATATAACTAGTATTACTATTATTTATTCGTTGTTGTCGTTTGCTTGTCGTTTCGCTTGTCGTTTGCTTGTCGTTTGAGGGCATTTTTTGTTTGTCGTTTGTTTGATATAGATTGTAGTTTTTCACCGTTATTATTGAATATCGGTTTGTCGTTTGTTTGTCGATTTCGTTTGTTTTTTGTAAGTCATTTAATGCTGTTCTTGTTTGTCGTATCGTTAATCCGTTAGCGATAGCAAGCGTTTCAAGGCTTGTGACAAACTGACCTCTTTTAATAACAATACCTTGCCATTGTTTATCTTCATTGTTTGCTTTTATTAAACAATGTATAAAAACAGCTTTGGTATTTGGTTTTGCGTACCATTCCCAATCCTCAAATTTTCTAAAAAGTCTTAAATATCCTTTTGATAAATCCATATTTTTACTCTCTAATCACCTAATTGCTTCCACAAAAAATTTTCCATATCCTCTAATACGTGTTTTTCTGCAATTAATTCTTCTGTTTTCCAAGCCGGAACATCAAACCCCTCTAATTGTCCTTGAATAGTTGAAAGCTTCTTTTGAGTTAACTGTAAATGTTTTTGAATATAATAAACTTCGTCTTTCATATTAAACCCTTATATAAGAAAAGGACCTGATAAGTGAGTTACTCATCAAGCCCTTTAATATGAAAACCGCCCCTGCGTTTCTAAAAGGACGGTTATCATACTTGATAAAACTTTTTTGAAACGCAAGAGTATTATACCATAAGTTTATATTTATATCAACTGTCGGTTTACTTTTTTATAAATTTTTGCTATAATTAAATTTTATTAAATATACCTTTTGCTTATGATAACATGCATTCAGAGGGTATAAATATGATAGAAAGTTTAACAAGATTTTTAAAAGAACTAAAAGAATTAACAACAGGAGCAAAGGTGTCAGGATTAATAATAGGAATATTGGGATTTATTGTTGATTTATTATTATGGCAAAACGGCATACATACACCGTATTATATAAAATCCATTTATATTATTATTGGTATAGCGGGATTTATTTTGTTTGTTAATGATATTTGTATTTGTGTAAAAAACAATAATAAGCAAAAGCAAAAAGAAAAAGAACTTATAGATACTTTAAAACATTTAACTGGAATAGAACACAATATTATATATAAATTCGCTGAATATGGTTGTTTAAGTGTTGAAATACATACAGATGAAGAAATAAATGCAGCGTGGTGTTTAAGACATCTTTTAAATGGATTAGTTGGCATAGAAAACGATAGAGCAATTATTAACCATAAAACTTTAAAAATACTTGAAAAAGCATTTTTTCCTTTTAGAAAAAATTAACTTATAAATCATCATTTTCTTTATAAACTTCATCTTTAATTACTTCAACTTTTTGTTCTATAATAGCCAAAAAATATAATATTCTGCCATACAAAAAGTTAAGAATATAAATTAATAAAAATATGTTGTCACTTACAAAGAACGGCAACACAATCGTAATTAACCAAGCACCAATAATAGTTCTCAATTCAGCAGCTGCATATAAATGATATTTCTTTCTTAACGCTATTTCAGAACGTGGATAAAATAAAGTGTTCATATTATTTGTATAAGCTTCTTTTGCCTTTTCTAACCACTTACTATTTTCTTTTTCGGCATAAAAAGAAAAACAAGATAGCGTGATATTAATAATAATTGCAATTATTACATACATTATTATAACCCCTTACTAAGATTTTTTATAACCCTACCAATAACTTTAATTTCTGCCGTTGTATCCGGTGTTAATGTTTCAATCGGGTATTTTGGATTATCCGATATTATATCAAGTTCCCCTGTTAATCTCATTCTTAATCGCTTAATATACCAATCATTATTTATAGTTAATAAAAAGATTCCACCGTTCCGGAAGTCAGTTTTTGATAAATCAATTAGCAGTAAATCATTATCGGTAATTGTTTCTTGCATACTGTCACCTGATGCCTTAAATATTTTTAAATCCTCCGGCTTTGAGTTCCAAATGTTTTTTATTATTTCTCTGCCTATTTTAACCGGCGTAACATCAGCCTCTGCTAAAACAATTGTACCATTACCGCAAGACGGATTTATATGTATATGCTCAACCGTTATACAATCAGATGAATCAATCAATTTGACATTCAAATTTTTTTCTACTTTTTGAATGTCGCTGTACGTTACTTCTGTGTTTTTATTCTTGTATTTTTTGTTAAAATTTTGTGATGATGTTTCTAAAGCCCTTGCAATTTCTGCTAATTTAACATCCTTCTTGAGATAGTTGTCGATTTTGTTTTTTAATTCTTGATAGTTCATTTTTATATCCTTATGGTTTATAAATTATTAAACTTTTAGTTGACATTTTAATAAACATTTAGTATAATATTCTTGTTGGTGAACAAAAATACATATACAAAAACATTTTTGCACAGTCTCAGGTAAAAATCAAACTTACAGCGGTCAGATAAGTAACCCCCGCTACAACAAAGGAGTAACAAAGGTTTGAGAGGGTAAGAGATAACCGACAAAACAATTAAAAGCGATAAAACAGGCAGTAAAATGCTTTAGTTTTTATGGCTTGATTCTTGTACCTTGAAAATTTAATTATTGAGCAATTTTAAAACGAATTTTATAAATCAGCTATCCGGCTTTTCCGGATAGCTGCCTATAGAATTTAGTACATATACACACATCTTAAGAGGGAGCATACTGTAATAACTGATAGGGTACATTTATATTTCCAAAATCCGTATATAAACACTACGAAAGCTCCCCTTTTTTTTAAGTTTTATCTTTGGCGGTGAGCTCTCCTAAATTAGGTACTCTTTTAAATTAAATCACGTTACGTTATAGCAGCCGCCTTTTTTTAGAGATTTAGAGAAAGGAAGAATATATGGTTAAAAATTTAGAAATTATGAGAAAAATTGTTCTCGGTCTGATGTGTTGGAATTTGGTATTAAGTTTCGGGCTTATTTTCCATAATCACGAAGTCAAACAGGAAACCAAATTAAATCAGCAAATTTGTTTACTCGAAGAAATCCCAATGGAGGAATTGAAATGACGGCAGGATTTGTAAAAGAAGACATGCATACAGCGGTATACAATCATTTGGTGCAAATGTATCAGCATATTTATATGTCGATATTTGAATATTTGACAATGGAACATCAAGCCCTGATTAGTTATGATGCCTACGCTGAAATGATAGCAATGTCACAAGGCGGGTATTTAAAAGATTATTACGAAAGACTAAAACGGGGTGCAGTATGAAACACGGTTCAAGAGATTATTTAATCAAAAATAAAATTTATGATCTCGATTTATACAATGAATTAACAAATATGTATTGGTGCAAAAAAAAAGATGTACCCAAAGAAATACACGACTATATGGTATCTTGTTACCACTATGAAGAGTATAAGGCAGGTTTATTATGACAGGTGAAGACTTAATGGATTGGGCATGTGGTTATTATAACCAATTTGAGCAAGAATTGCACGAAGGGGAATTAACCGTAAACGACCTAAAACAACTTTATGAAGACAAAAAAATAACTGAATTTCAGTATAAATACGGAATGGAATATTTAACGGAGGAATAAAAAATTATGGCAGAAGAAAACAAAGCAATCGCGGTAATTCCGCAACAAACAGCAACATTAAGCGTATTTTCAAGTGAGGAAAATTTTCAGAACAGTTTAAAAATGGCTGAGTATTTATCCAAATCTGATATGATACCTCAAACATACAAAGGGAAACCCGAAAACTGCATTATTGCACTTGAATTGTCAAACAGATTAAAATTATCACCGTTTTTGGTTATGCAAAATATGTACATCGTGCAAGGTAAACCTGCATGGAGTTCATCATTTATTATCAGCTGCATAAACGGTTCAGGCAGATTTACAAGCCCTTTGAGCTTTGAAATGGACGAACACAAAACAAAATGCCGCGCGGTGGCTGTTGATAAGGTAACAGGAAAAAAATTAACAGGGCCTACAATAACAATGGAAATGGCTAAGGCTGAGGGGTGGTTAGATAAAAACGGTTCAAAATGGAAAACAATGCCGGAATTGATGTTAAGGTACAGAGCGGCTGCTTTCTTTGGTCGCTTATATTGTCCTGAAATTATTAACGGTATGATGACCGAAGACGAAGCGCAAGATATTAAACCGATTACAAGCGATGATGTTATTGATGTTTTTGACGAAACACCGATTTCCGAAGAACCCAAAAAAGAAGAAGTCACAGAAAATGCAACAGCTGAAATAGAAATAACTCCTGAAATGCAAGCAATGGCTGACGAATATTTTGAGGAAAACGAAGAAAATGGCTAAGAAATTTACACTGACAAATGAAAACTATTATACAAAAGAAGCGAACGAAAAATATTTATCGGTTTCTTTGTATAAAATGTTTTTCGGAACTTTAGGGCAAAAAGGCTGTGAAGTTCAAGCAATGGCATATATAAATGGCGATTATAAAAAGGAGCCGACAACAGCAATGTTAGTCGGTTCCTATGTGGATTCATATTTTGAAGGTACTCTCGAAAATTTTAAAGAAATACATCCTGAACTTTTTAAAAGAGACGGTTCTTTAAAATCAGAATTTGTACAAGCGGAAGACATAATAAAACGTATTGAGCGGGATAACAAATTTATGCAGTACATGTCAGGTGAAAAACAAACAATTATGACAGGTGAACTTGCAGGGGCTCAATGGAAAATCAAAATGGATTCCTATATACCTCACAGAGCGATTGTTGATTTAAAGGTTGTCGATGATATTTATAAACCTTACTATCACAAAGATACAGGCAGGCTCAATTTTATACAGGAGCGCGGGTACGATTTCCAATTAGCTGTTTATCAGCACATTGTTGAAATGAATACCGGTGAAAGATTACCTTGCTTTATTGCGGCTGCAGATAAAGGGAAAGTAACAAATATTGAATTAATCCAAATAACGCAGGGGGAACTTGACGGAGCACTTGCAGGGGTTGAATACGGAGTTAATCGTATTAACAGGATTAAAAACGGTGAAATACAGCCCGAACGCTGCGGAAGGTGCGACTACTGCAAAGAAACAAAAATTATACATAAGCCGATATCAATGTCGGAATTATTAGACTTTGAGGGGTAGTTTTACCCCTCTTTATTAAGAAAGGCATAAGATGAAATACGGAAAAATTATTAAAGGAAATTTGGTAATAAAAGCGGGCGATAAAAACGATTATAGCGAAGTTGAGAGAATAACAGGTGACTTGTCCATCCACTCAAACGCAAAGCTTGAAGCAAGCAACCTACAGAGTGTGGGCGGTTACTTGTACATCGACTCCAACGCAAAGCTCGAAGCAAGCAACCTGCAGAGTGTGGGCGGTGACTTGTACATCGACTCCAACGCAAAGCTCGAAGCGTTACAGAGTGTGGGCGGTGACTTGTCCATCCACTCAAA
>CADCOS010000069.1 GCA_902803165.1 uncultured bacterium
GATTGACAGCGGAAAAACATCAATGCTTCAAGATATTTTGGCTGGAAGAAAAACAGAAGCGGATATGTTTTCGGGAGAAATTATCAGGAAAGGGAAAAAATACGGCACACAAACACCTTATAACCAAGTTTTATTCGATATGATAAAAATTATAGAGGAAAACAATCCTTATGAATATAGCTTTTATACCTGTAAGGGGCGGCAGTAAATCAATTCCGCTGAAAAATATAAAAATTATTAACGAAAAACCGCTTGTATATTGGACATTAAAAGCTGCATGCGAAGCGGAATGCATTGATAAAGTTATTGTTGCAACGGACAGCACAGAGATTAAAAAAACCGTTTTGAATTTTGGGTTTGAGAAAGCCGAAGTTTATGACAGAAAACCCGAGAACGCAACAGATACAGCTTCAACAGAAAGTGTAATGCTTGAATATATTGAGTTAGCCAATTTACAACAAACTGATACATTTATTCTTATTCAAGCAACTTCGCCGCTTTTGACAAGTGAATTGGTTGACGAAATGTATAAAAAATATACTCAAAGCGGTGCCGATTCTATTTTTTCAGGAGTCAGAGAAAAACAATTCCACTGGATTGAAACCGATGAAGGGATTAAACCTATAAACTATAACCCGCTAAATCGTCCGAGAAGACAAGATTTTCAAGGAATAATTGCAGAAAACGGTGCGTGCTATATGAGTTCTGTTAAAGCGATAGTTGATTCCAAATGCAGAATGTCAGGGAAAATTGATTTTTATGAATTTCCACCGGAAACAGCTTATGAAATTGATGAACCTGAAGATTTTGTAATTATGGAAAGCATTATGAAAAATCGTAATAAAACATAGAGGTTCTATTTTGAACAATAAATACGGTACAATCGTTTCAAAATATAAAGATAGTAAAATAATTTTATAGTAAAATGTGCTTATGAGAGATTTCTTAGGGAAAAATTTCGTTTTGTCGGTAATTGCGGTAATATTGCTCTGCAATTGCGTTTTTGCCATTGAAAATACCCAAAGTACCAAATCAAAATTTCATTTTTTTAAAAGGAACAAAAACGAAGTTAAACTGGAAAAACAAAAAAAACCTAAAAAAGCGGTAGTGACTGAAATAGAGCTTCCGCCTGTGTTTTCAATGAAAAACATTCCGCACAACCCTAAAATAATGACTATTGATGAGTGTGTTAAATATGCAATTGCTCATAATCCCAATTTAGAAGTTTATAATCAGAGACTTATTGCGGCAAAAGCAAGTATAGGTGAAGCCCGTGGAAGTTATGCTCCGAGATTAACCGCAAGAGTTAACTATAACCACCTTGACAATAACGGTTCAAGAATAGCAAGCACTCATACAAATTCGGGCGGATTCTCCGTCGGTATTTCCGAAATGATATGGGACTTCGGTAAAACTACGGCAAGAATTAACATGGCAAAATACGATACGGAAGCTGCAAAATATGATTATGATTATGAACTTTTAGACATAATATACAGGGTACAAACCAATTACCACAAAGTTTTAATGGCATTGGCGAATCTTGATATATATGAACAAAATGTCAGAATTAATACACTGAATTATGAACGTACAAACGCTATGTTTGAAGAGGGTTTGAAATCAAAAATAGATGTCGTTAACGCGGAAGTTAACCTGTCTGATGCAAAAATTCAGTTTGTAAACGGACAGGAGAATCTTGCAAATGCGGTTATAGAGCTTCAAAATTCAATGTATTATCAGGAAAAAGACGGATTTATTGTCAAGAATACAGAAAATTTCGGATTTCTTAATGCAGACTACCGCAAAAAAATGCAAGGACTTGATAATAATATTAAACCGTCAGGTTTTTCATTTAAAAGAAATGAAGACGGCTTGATAACACTTTCCTCGGGAATTGAGCATAACGACATGATTCAGGATTTTAAACTCAATCCGTATAAAATTACGAAACAGGAGGCTGTCGATAAAGCACTCGAAAACAGACCTGATTTAAAATCAATGAGAATGATTTCAAAAGTTCAGGAAGAATCTTTAAAAGCCATAAAAAGACAATATGCTCCTGAACTTACTGCTGATTTAACATACAATTAC
This sequence comes from uncultured bacterium, assembly GCA_902803165.1. GTDB lineage: Bacteria > Cyanobacteriota > Vampirovibrionia > Gastranaerophilales > Gastranaerophilaceae > CAG-196. The sequence goes on from CADCOS010000069.1 coordinate 2,095, forward strand.
ACAAAAAATGAATCAGCCTATACTAATCCGTTTCAAGTCGGAGCAAGTTTGGGTTTAGGCTCAATAAATCCTTATATGATACATTATCAGGTTAAAGAAGGCGAAGCATATCTTGATATAGCACGACACAATGTTAATATTTCAAAATCAGATATATATTGGGAAGTTCAAACTAATTACGTGACAATGCGGCAACTGGAAAGAAAAATTCCTTTGATGAATCAAAAGGTAAAAGCAACTTTAGAAAACTTTGAACTTGCGGACGGACGATATAGTGTCGGATTAAGTAATTACGTCGAACTGCAGGATGCGTTAATAAACTACAACAGCGCACAATTGAACTTTGTACAAGCTGTTTTTGAATACAACGTGGCTCGTGATAATTTACTCAAATCTATGGGGGTTTTAAATAATTGAAAACTAGGTGATTAGATTAATGGAAAATTGAAAATGGAAAATGGAAAATTAGGTGACCAGGTGATCAGGTGAATAGGTGATTTCGTCATTGCGAGGGCAAAAGCCCGAAGCAATCCAGTCAATTAAATGGAAAATTGAAAATGGAAAATGGAAAATTTCGTCATTTTGAGGGAGTGAAACGACCGAAGAATCCAGTGATCAGGTGAATAGGTGACCAAGTGATCAGGTGATTCCGTCATTGCGAGACCGATTAGGTCGAAGCAATCCAGTCAATTAAATGGAAAATTGAAAATGGAAAATGGAAAATGGGGTGAGATGAAAGTCTGATTTATTGAGTGATTATATTAATGAAAAAATGGAGAATTAAAAATTGAAAATTAATATTAAAAAAAGATATTTATTAATTACCGTACTTGTTATTTTGGCACTGTTCTGCGTAATAAGTGTTATAAATAAAAAATCCGTAAGATATATAACAAAACCCGTTACTGTTGAGACAATAACCCAATACGTCGAAGCTTCGGGAACAATTAAGCCGATTAACACTATTGAAGTCGGTACTCAGGTATCAGGAACGGTGGCAAAGATTTATGTTGATTACAATTCTGTTGTTAAAAAGGGCGATTTACTTGCAGAACTGGACCCGAGCCTTTTTCAGGCAAATGTCGACCAATCGACAGCAAAATTGAACAATGCTCAAGCTTCTTTTTCAAAAGCAAATTCGACATTAAATTACAAAAAAAACAATTATTTAAGGTATAAACATTTATACGACAAAAACTATGTCTCCAAAGACGAGGTTGAGCTTGCTTATTCAAACTATCAACAAGCTTTAGCGGAAGTTGCCGCTGCAAGGGCGGAAGTAAGCGCAGCTCAAGCAACACTAAACAATAATATGACAAATTTAGGGTACTCTAAAATTACTTCACCGGTCGACGGAACAGTTATTTTAAGAGCGGTCGATGTCGGACAAACAGTTGCGGCAAGTTTTAATACTCCGACACTTTTTGAAGTCGCAAAAGATTTAACCCAAATGCAGATAGAAACAAGCGTTTCGGAAGCTGATATAGGCAAGATTAAAGTCGGACAAAAAGTTAAATATACATTGGACGGATATCAGGACAGAAGTTTTGAAGGTGAAGTTACACAGGTTCGTCTTGCTTCAACCACAACCAATAATGTTGTAACATATACGGTTATAGTTTCGGTTGATAACTCGGAAGGACTTGTAATTCCGGGCATGAGCGCTAATGTTTCCATAATAACAAACAGCGTTAAAGATGCCCTGTGTGTACCATCACAGGCACTTAAATTTACACCTGATACCTCCGGTAAAAAGTACGAAAAACAAGGGGTTTGGATACAAACAAAATCCGGTTTGAAAAGATATGATATTACCCTCGGCGTAACTGATGATAATAAAACACAAATAATTACAGATGAAGTCAAAGCCGGTGACAAAGTTGTAGTAGGAATTTCCGGCAGAAATAAAAAATCACCTGCACGCACAGGCGGCGGCAGACCTCCGTTCTAAACTCGTAAAATGTTAATAATGGTATAAATATGGCATTAATAGAAGTTAAACACGCAATAAAAACATATAAAATGGGCGATGAAGAATTCCATGCACTGAATGACGTTTCTTTTTCGGTTGAAGAAGGTGAATTTGTCGCAATTATGGGTACATCAGGTTCCGGAAAATCAACTTGTATGAATATGCTGGGAACTCTTGATAAGCCTTCAAGCGGAGAATATTATTTAGACGGAGTTGACGTTTTTTCTCTTTCTCCGGATGAACTTTCTGATATTCGTAACAATAAAATAGGGTTTGTTTTTCAGGGATTTAATCTTATTTCAAGAACATCTGCACTCGATAACGTATGTCTGCCTATGATTTACAAAGGTTTATCCGAGGAAGAACGATTCAAAAGAGCAAGAGAAGCATTAAAAGTTGTCGGTTTGGAAAATAAAGAAAACAACATGCCTTCACAAATGTCAGGCGGCCAGCAGCAAAGAGTAGCAATTGCAAGAGCAATCGTTAACGATGCGCCATTAATTTTAGCGGACGAACCGACCGGTAATTTGGATACAAAAACGAGTATTGATGTAATGGAATTTTTTGTTAATCTTAATAAAAAATTCGGAAAAACCATTGTACTTGTAACCCACGAGCCTGATATTGCGGAATATACCAAACGTATAATTAAATTCAAAGACGGACAGATAGTTTCCGATATGCTCAAAGACGAATGGCTCAAACACAGAAACAGAGAAACTTAGAAAGGAAAAAACTTGGTAGCTTAATTACTTAGTTACTTGGTCACTAAAAAATGATAGACTTTAAATCCACATTAAAAATAGCTTTAAAATCACTGGAAGTTAATAAAATGCGTTCGGCATTAACTTCTTTAGGTATAATTATCGGTGTTGCAGCCGTTATTATAATGCTCGCAATCGGTTCAGGAGCAAACAAAAAAGTTCAGGAAAATATGGAATCAATGGGTTCTAATGTTTTAACCATCCGCTCCGCGGCTGCTAAAACAGGCGGCATTTCAATGGGAATCGGTTCAAAACCTACATTGAGCACAAAAGATGCCGAAGCCATAAAAAGGAGCGCAAGAGGAATTGAAGCCGTTGCACCTTTAATGAGTTCTTCCAAACAAACAATGTACGGAAATCAAAATTGGCAAACAACCGTTTACGGAATAACTTCGGAGTATTTATATATCAAAAATTATGAAATAGAACTGGGAAGAGCCTTTTCCCGCGATGATAACAACAACGCCGCAAAAGTTGCAATAATAGGTTCAACTGTCGAAATGGAACTTTTCGGAGATGTTAACCCTATTGACAAAACAATAAGAATCGGTAATGTTCCGTTCAAAGTTATCGGAACTTTAAAATCTAAAGGTCAAATGGGACCTATGGATCAGGATGATTTAATTTTTATTCCGCTTACAACGGCGCAGAGAAAAGTTTTTGGTACCGATTTTCCGGGCTCAGTCAGCCAAATCATTGCTAAAGCATCATCATTAGAAGACTCTAATATTGCGGAAAGCGATATAAAAATCATTTTAAGAGCAAGACATAATCTCGGTAAGATGCAGGAAAATGACTTTGAAATCCGTAACAGTGCGGAATTTCAGGAGAAAATGAAATCAACTGTCAGAACGTTTGCTATACTTCTTGCTTCAATCGCTTCTGTTTCGCTTGTTGTAGGAGGAATCGGCATTATGAATATTATGCTTGTTTCCGTAACCGAAAGAACAAAGGAAATAGGTATTAGAATGGCAATCGGCGCAAGAGCAATGGACATAAGAATCCAGTTTTTGATAGAGGCACTTGTTTTGTCATTAATAGGCGGATTAATAGGAGTTATCGCAGGGATAGTTATTGCGGTGCTTGTTGGAGCTTTATTTAGTACCGCTATTGAAATTACAGCTATGCCGATTCTGCTTTCATTCGGTTTTTCGGGATTGGTTGGAATAGGGTTCGGATACTATCCTGCTTATAAAGCCTCTCTGTTAAACCCGATTGATGCATTGAGATACGAATAATAGAAAATAGTAACTTCAGACAATAAATAAAAAGGTAATAATCTAGTCTTTATTTTCGCCAAGATATTCTTCAACCTTTTTAACAATTTGGTCAAGTTCAAAAGGCTTAGTTATATATTCATTAACACCCGTTTCCTCGCCGATTGCTTTGTCTTCAAGCTGAGAACGTGCTGTTACCATAATAATCGGAATATCTTTGTATTTGTTATCATATTTTAAAAGACGGCTTATTTTATAGCCGTTAATCTTCGGCATCATAACATCAAGGATAATTAAATCCGGCATTATTTCTTTTGCAAGCCGAAGTCCGTCTTCACCGTTGAATGCGGTATAGCATACGAATCCGGAAACTTCCAAAACGAATTTTAAGCTTTCAACAATATCTTGTTCATCATCCACTATAAGAATCTTTTTCATGAACTTCTCCCTCAATGTCGTATGAATATATTATATCACATTCTCCGTAAACATTCTTCTTCTGCTCAACAAGTGAAGTAATTTTTTTCTTCAAAAACTCGGCAGAAGGTTTATCACCATCCATTACAACCATAGACAACGTCGTTAAAACACCTTCTTTTTCAATTAAAGAATTTGCCATATAAGTTTTGTTAAGAAGATTTTCTTCATTCATTAATTTTTCTATAACGTCATTTGATGATTTTATTTTTATTATTGCAACAGTGCTCAAATTCGCTTTTGCTTTTTGAATAAGCTGTTTCTTAATCATGTTGAAATTACTTTTATCATTAGCAACAGGAACAACAAAATAAAAACGGGAACCTTTGTTAATTTCGGAATCACACCAAATTGCACCGTTATGTGATTCCATTAATTGCCTTGCAATAGGTAAACCGAGCCCCGAACCTCCGACTTTTCGTGAAAGCGAGTTTTCTATCTGAGCAAATTTATCAAAAACGTGGTTCAAATCTTTACGTTCTATACCGATTCCGTGGTCTTCAACGCAAACTTGAAGATAGTTACCTTGAAGTTTTTTAATATCTTCTTCAAAACATTGGTCATAATGAAGCTCTCTGGCATTTACAACTTTTGTTGAAATATCTATATTGCCCGAAGGTGTAAATTTTATTGCATTTGAGACCAAATTTGTTAAAACTTGTTCAAGCCTGTTAGAATCAGCATAAATTTCAGCAGATTCGTCAGCAGGAGTGTACGTAATCTCCAGACCTTTTTCACGGGCCATTTCAGTAAGGTTATTTTTTACATATTCAATAACAGGTTCAATATGAGTAAGTTCAAATTTGAAATCCATTTTACCGGCTTCGATTTTGGAAATATCAAGTAAATCATTAATAATCCCCGAAAGTCTTATGGCGTTTCGTTTTCCCATAGAAACAAATTTTTCTATATTTTCTGTCATTTCGCCGGCTTTACCGCTCAAAATAATATCCATAGCATTTTTTATAGCAGTCAAAGGAGTTCTCAATTCGTGCGAAACAATTGAAATAAATTCTGATTTAAGCCGCTCAAGTTTTTGCAGCTTTCTGTTTGTCGCTTTAAGCTCTTGCGTAAAAGATGCGCTTTGAAGCGGAATTGTAACCTGTTGAACAAGCGTTTGGAATACGGTTGCATCCTCGGTTGTAAACGGTTTTTCACGATAAATTTCCGTAAATCCGTAAAACTCATCATTTTGCTGCATCGGAGCAAACATATTGTCATATCTCAAAACAGAAAAATCGTATTCTTTAATATTGTGTTTAATATTTTTTTCTATTTTAAGATTTCCGATTTTAATATCAAACGGCGGATCTGCAAGCAAAGATTTGTAACTCAAAATAGCTCTGAGTTTTAATGCCTCCAGCAGCCTGTCGGAAATTTTATACAAAGAATTTATCATTAAAACAGGTTCTCTTTCCGAGCGAAAAGTAAGCGTGCAGGATAGCTCAAAGTTCAGTGATTTTTCAATCCCTTCTATCATAATTTTAAGGAGCTTATCTTTGTCCAATGAACCTGCGAGTTGAGAACTTGTACTGTATAAAACATTTAATTGATATAAGCTTGCGGCAAGTTCTTGATTGGATTTGGTCATTTTGATAAGCGTTTGACGTGTAATTAAGGCTGAATCAATGGTTGCCGACAAAAGCCTTTTGTCTATCGGAGCTTTAATAAAAAGATTTACGTTATGAGTTACATCTTTGTTGTATTTTTTTTCTCCCAATATCAAAAGTATAACTACAGGATACTGTTTTATTTTACGGCAAAGCGCTTTAAAATCTAAATCTGTTAAATCACCGTCAAGGATAACAATATCAGGCTCTTCAACTTCAAGATTATCAAAAATCAGCGTTTCATCAACGGTGGTAATTACTTCATCCGAAGGAAATGTGTCCTTTACAATACTTTCTTTTTCGCTGTCTCCGCTAATCAATAAAAACTTGGTCATAAGGATATGATAGCAAAAAACGTATAAGAATACAATTTTATTAAGATTTTAGAGGATTGGTAAAACAATACTACTGCGAACTAAATGAATTGGACAAGAAATAAATTTGTAATATAATTGAGGAGCAAGGAGAGGTGTCCGAGTGGTTTAAGGTGACGACCTCGAAAGTCGTTGTGGGGGTAACTTCACCGCGGGTTCGAATCCCGCCCTCTCCGAATTTTAACCCATTAAGGTTTTTTTATTACCTTTTTTCAGGACATTTGGTGTATTTTTTTGACCGTTTTAGTCGGAAGAAAGTAAGCGTACTGTCATGCTGAACTTGTTTCAGCATCTTGCGAAAGTGGCGTGTTTACTACATTCTGGCAAGACCCTGAAATAAATTCAGGGTGACAACTCGGTCGGAAATAGGTTGACTCAAACTGGACGAAAATTGACTTTATCCGGTCTGTTTTCAAACCATTAATTTACCCCAATCGCCAAAATGGCTATTGTGTTTATACAATAGCCATTCCGAAAAGTCACTTTTGAAAGTTATTGTTGGGTTTCACCCAACCTACGAACTTTTACAATATTTGGTGCGTATAAACGCACCCTACTTGCTATGAATTTATACGACCTCTATTCCTGTCCAAGTTTTTAGGACTTTATCTGTATTAACGCCATGCTCTGCGTATGCTTTTCTTAAATTAATAAATTCCATGTACAACTTATCTACCATATTCCCTTTTTTTTCGTTTGTAAGGTCATATTTATCTTCAAAATTAAAGTAGTCCATCAGCATAGTGTCGGATTTTCTGCGAATATTAAACAATCTTTTAAAGATGTCAGCTGCTTTTTCTGCTGAACATATTTCTAATGCCTTTGTTGAATCTAAATCTATTCGTCCTTTATCATATGACTCCGCTGCATCTTCAAGCTTTGGATTCGAATATTTCGGATAAAAATAGAGACTACCCTCGTTATTCGTATGCACTACAAAGACATCATCGGGGTATTTTTTTGTTTTTTCCTGAAAAACTGCAGCTATTTTTTCCCATCTTGCTTTATTGCTACCTTTAACACATCCGCAATCAAGTTTTGCACCAAATGATACACTATTATTAATTGTATTCATGTATTATATTTCCTTTCCTTTTAAAATATAAACCTTTACATTTGCTATAAAACCCTGTAAAAATATTTTTTGCCAGGGGTAAATGGATTTTTGTTTTTTTTACAAAAGTTAATATTAATGTAGGATCTGATAATATCCCACTTGTATAAAACCCACAATATGGTATAATTGTAATAAAGGAGACTAAATTATGAGTTTAGCAAAAAATTTAAAACTTGATAATAAAAAAAGAATCACTCTTGGCAAGATTGCCGACAAAAATGTTACTTCTTATGATGTAGAAGTAAAAGAAAATGGTGTTATTATACTATATCCGAAAGTTGAAATTCCGGCAGAAGAACTTTGGTTATTCCAGAACAAATCTGCTCTTGAATCTGTAAAAAAAGGATTAGAAGACGTTGAATCAGGTAATATAGGAAAAATTGAAGACGATTTTTGGAATGGTATAGAGGATTAAGATGTATAAAATTGAATACACTAAAGAAGCTGAGAAAAATTTACGAGATTTAAAAAAGAAAGGTGAGATTGCAAAACTCAGAAAAATAAAGGAAGCACTGGATACAATACAACAGAATCCTAGACATCCTGGTTTGCATACTCATAAATACCAATCATTTCAAACAAAAAATGGAGAGGATGTCTTTCAATCATATGTTGAAAACCACACGCCATCTGCATACAGAATTTTTTGGTATTATGGTCCTGACAGTGGTATCATTACTATCATCGCAATAACACCTCATCCGTAATACTTAAAATTAGTTTGTAGGGTGGGTAAAGCTACATTTTGCTTGAAGTTTAGACGAAAATTTCTGGGTGCGTACCCACCAAATATTTAGTGGTGGGA
>CADCOS010000070.1 GCA_902803165.1 uncultured bacterium
GGTCTTACCGGAATGTAGTAAATATGCCATATTGGTAAGATGCTGAAACAAGTTCAGCATGACATTTAAATTATCATGGACAGTAGTATATAGGTCGGGTTTTAACCCGACAAAAAACTCCCTCTTGCACGTCGCAAGTTCGGGTTGATTAGTTACAGTTGAAAAAATTTTATAGTGTGGTATAATGTTAATAGGAACTCTTAACAGCTCCGAGTTGAATCGGATGTCTTACGGAGTTCCCTTTTTTAATTCTTCAATAAGTAAGTCATAAGGCTTTATATTATAAAAATCGGGTGTCTTTAAAAAAGGATTGTGTCTTATTTGATAATCATAATCTTTACCTCGCCAATGTACTTTTAAATTATCGAATCCTGTTGCATCTTCTCTTTCATATTTAGGTGGTAAGAAAATATTTTCAGTATATAGGTCGGGTTTTAACCCGACAAAAACTTTATATTTACAAAAAAGCCGGTAATAAATACCGGCTTTTGTTTTATTCTTCGTTAATTTATTAAATTAACTTAAACCAAAACTCTTGATTTTTCTGCATTCTTTTCTGCAATTTCAACAAGGCTCTTAGAAACTGCTATCATTGAGATTTCAGAATCAAGTTTGTTTACGCAAGAACCGCATCCGATTGCACTTGCACCTGATGCAAACGCTAAAGCTGCTGTTGTAGGATTAATACCTGTAGCTGTCATAACAGGAATTTCTACATTTCTTGAAATTTCAATTGTGTTGGATAGTGTTAATTCTGCTCTTTCAAGCAATCCTTTTGCACCATTTGAAGGTTCTGCCGAGAAATGGCCTTCTGTTTGAATCAAATCAACACCTAATGATTCCAATTCTCTTGCAAGACTTATTTGTTCACTAATTTCCAATTCACCCGGAACGGTTACGCAGAAGAAAATATCTGAATCAGAAGTTAACTCAATTGTTCTCTTTGCTAAATTCAAAACCTGATCAGCTGAGAATGAAGAACCGTTTTTGTAAAGTGCATCAAAATTACCCAACTCAATAGCATCCGCACCTAAAGCAACCGCGTGAGCTAATTCTTCAGGCACAGTTGAAGAAACAAATATAGGTAAAGATGTCAAACCCTTAACCATAGAAATAATATCAGGATCAGCACAAATATCAACAGCGCTTGCTCCTGCTGCATCAGCTGCAGTTACAACTTTTCTGACTTTATCGGAATCAAAATTATCAATACCGGAAATAATTTTTACGGCTCTTTTTTCTTCCAAAGCTCTTCTAAAACTTTCAATTCTTGACATAAATATTCTCCTTTATTGTGTCGATTGTTTACAATTTCCGTCTCATTATACATTAAAAACCGATAATGTACAATATCATTATACGAATGCGTAAATTATTCGATATACAAATTGAAGAGCAAAAATCATATAAATAAATGATGTTTGTTTTAAAAAAAATTGTATGATATGGGTAGGGAAACTATATACGGGGATTTTGTTATGCTAAACAGCGTTATCCAAAGAGAGTCAGAAATTTCAGACTCTATCACCAGAAATTGGACGGAACAGGCTATTGAATGTTACACACTTAATGGTAATTGTGCTGAATGCTCCATAAAAAAGGCTCACTACTCATTTGATTGCCAAATGCCAAAAGTTGTTGAAATTCTAAAAGCTGTTACCGGCGAGCCTAATTTAAACTAAATATTGAGCTTGTATCCGCCGCCATAAATTGTTTCAATATATTTTTTGCCGGATGCTATTTTATCAACTTTGCTTCTCAAGTGTCTGATATGTACACGTATGGTTTCTATGTCGTCATCCGGACCGTAACCCCAAACATCTTTTAAAAGCTTTTTGGCTGAAACCATATTCCCATGATTTTGAAAAAGCGTATTAAATATATCAAATTCAATAGGTGTAAGTTTTTGAACCTTATCGTTTATTTTAATACTATACGATTCTGGAAGAAGAGTTACTTCTTTATAAGTCAACAAATCTCTTACGGCAGATGATTTAGGTATTCCGTTTGTCCGTTTTAAAAGCGCCCTTACTCGCATAACCAGTTCATCAATTTCAAACGGCTTTGTTAAATAATCATCTACACCTATATCAAAACCTTCAGCTTTATTATGAAGTTCAGAAAGTGCTGTCAACATTATAATCGGCGTGTCCGCTATTTCACCGCACTGCCTGATTCTCTGAGCCACCGTATACCCGTCAACTTCAGGCATCATAACATCTAAAACCACAAGATCCGGTATTTCCTGCTTTGCAAGCGCAAACCCTTCCGTCCCATCAAAACCTTGAATAACTTCATACCCTTGCAGTTCAAGATTGATTTTTATTAACTCATTAATCGCTCTGTCATCATCAACTACCAGTATTTTAACCATTTATAATTGCCTCTGCTTCATTTTCATGTCCTGCATCAAATTCCGAATCTTCCAAAAGTTGAGCAGGAATTTCTTTTGTTGTTGTTATTCCGTATTCTTTAAGTGCATTTACTTGTGAAAACAAACTTGGCTTATTTCTGTTTCCTCTGCTAAATCTGTTTACCGTAGTCTTTAATTTTGAAGAAACATCATCCAGCCTTCTTTGCACATCAACCAAATCTTCACAAAATTGCACAAATGTTTCGTAAAGATTAGTTCCAGCAGTCACAATTCTTTGAACGCTTTCAGATTGCTTTTGCTGTGCAAGAAGCTGATTAACAAGCCTTACAACAGTTAATAACGATGCGGTTCCGACTATTATAATATTTGATTTGTATGCTTGATTAATCAAATCCATGTCTTCATATAAAAGGTTTACAGAAGATTCTACTGGCATATACATAAGCACAAAATCAGGTTGATATAAATTTCCGGCATTTTGGTAATTTTTATCCGCCAAATCCGAAATACGTTTTTTTACTTCTGATTTAAATTCCGAAATTTTACTTTCATCTTCGATATAATCTAAATAGCTTGTTAAAGTCACTTTTGAATCTATTATAAGATGTCTCTCATTTGGAAGATTTATCACAATATCAGGACGAACAGTATGTATTTCATCATCTTTAGCGCTTGCTGATGTTGTCACAAACTGTTTTGTATAGTGTACACCTTCCTGCATTCCGCATGATTGAAGAATTGTATCGAGAAGTTCTTCACCGTAAGCACCTTTTACATTTTGGTTTTTTGTTAAAGCTTCGACAAGATTTTGAGCCTCTTTTTCAATAATTTTATTATTTTTTTCTAAATTAGAAATCTGCTCAATAATCTTTGTTGTATTTTCAACACCTTTGATATTGAAGCTTTCGACTTTCTGCTTAAAATCACCAAGTTCTTTTGTTAGCGGAAGAATCTTTTCTTCTAAGGTTTCTCGATTTTGCTTCCTTAAATCTTCCTGCTCGCTTTTTATAACCTCGTTGGCAAGCCGAACAAAATCTTTTTTGATAATCTCCTGAAGATTCTCCGATGATTCCGTTCTAGCCTTACATTTAATCAGCTCTTCTTTAATTGAAGATATTTTATTCAAATGTATAAAATAAGCAGTTACCGCAGCAAGAACTGCACCTGATAAAAAAGATATTACATAAAACAGCATTAATCCCTGCCTCTCAATTTAGCTAATAAATTAAGAATTTCTATATACAACCATACAATAGTTACAAGTAAGCCGAATGCACCGTACCATTCATAAAGTTTAGGAAGCATCCTTTCCGAGCCGCGTTCTATAAAATCAAAATCTATAATCAAATTTAAAGCGGCAATAGCAACAATAACTATACTGAATAGAATTCCAAATGGTGACGATGTATTAATCATCGGAATAGAAAGCCCGAAGAATCCGCCAATCAAATCCACAAGATAAATTCCGGCAATCGATAATGTGGAAATAAAGATTACACTTCTGAATTTATCGGTACATTTTATAATATTACATCTATACAATAAAAGCATAGAAAACAATGCAGCAAATGTTCCTGCCACTGCCTGTGAAACAATTCCCGGATACCCTGCTTCCATCATTGCCGAAAACCCGCCAAGTACACATCCCTCACAGGCGGCATAAATCGGAACAAGAAATATCGTTTTTGTAAAAGATATTATCAAGGCAAGTATAAATCCGATAAATAAACCTCCAAAAGTCAGCATTTGAACCATGTCCATATAGCCCAAAGAATATCGTGACCAAACGAATGATGCCGCTAATAGCAAAATTATACCTAAAACAGCCGTTATTTGAATAGTTCCGTTAACGGTCATAACTTTGTCAGAATCAATAACAAATTCGTCTTCATGCTGAGACTCAATAAGATTAAAAACAGGATTTGCCATAAAATACCCTCCTTTATCTGCAATATTAATTATAGCATACAATAAAACACTGAATGCCTTATTAATATTTTTTTAATAAAGGAAAGTATTATACAATAATCAAACGATTATATTAATCTTACTTTATCCATTAAATTTGTAATTCTTGCCTGAAAGTCTTTGTCAATAGGAGAGGATGATAATCCTTCCATTCTTGCTTGCATTTCTTTTTCCTGCAAACTTTTTTCAAGCATAGCCAATTTTCTTAATGCGATATTCATCTTACCCCGCCTTATCTGTTATTAAATTTCCCTTACATATATATAAAGTATTTTTTTTAACAAAAATTGCCATGAAAAGCCCTATAATTATTAACAAAACTTAATAATAGAACCGTTAATTGAATTTATTAATACTTGATCTGATATAAGAAATTTAAGATTTACCTATTGCAAAAAAAAATTCAGCATTTTATACTGTACAGGTGACAATTGATATGGGAGCGTAGCTCAGCTGGTTAGAGCGCTTGCCTGTCACGCAAGAGGTCGCGAGTTCGAGCCTCGTCGTTCCCGCCATTAAAAGAGAACCCTTTATGGGTTCTTTTTTAATGGCTGAAATGATAGTGTCGAGAGTCGCTTATTGCGAGTATAACCTTTCAGGAC
>CADCOS010000071.1 GCA_902803165.1 uncultured bacterium
GCATTACTGATGTCGGTTGTCGATACACCCAAACTTGCCATTTTGTCAGGCTTTAGCCATATTCTCATAGAATAATCGCCTGCGCCGAAAACACTTACTCTTGCGCATCCTTTAGTTCTTGCCAGTTCGTCTTTAATAAACATTGTAGCGTAGTTTGCCAAATATAAAGCATCATAAGTTCCGTTAGGCGAGGTTAAACCGACGAACAGGCAACCGCCTCCGCCTGTTGATTTACGAACCGTTAAACCGAATCGCCTAACCTCTTCAGGCAGACGGGGTGTAACCAATTGAAGCTGATTCTGTACGTTGACGAGGTTCATATCAGGATCAGAACCTACTTCAAAATATATTGTTAATTTGTATTGACCGTTATCGGATTCGGAAGACATATAGAGCATATCTTCAATACCGTTTAACTGTAATTCGACAGGTGCTGCAATTGTTGAAGTTACAACATCGGCGCTTGCGCCGCTGTATGTTGCGTTAACTATTACCTGAGGAGGAGTGATTGAAGGATACTCTTCCAACGGCAGAGATTTTAGACATATAATCCCCGCCAATATAATTGCTATGGATATTACTATCGCAAATTTCGGTCTTCTTATAAATAAATTGCCTGCCATTATATTTCCCTGTTTTTATTTTTTTAACTTATTCATAATTTTTGTGAAAATATTCGTTTTTTGAACTTTAGAGGTATCTTCAACAGATTTTTCAACAATTCTGATAGGTGAACCCGGAATAACTTTTTGCATTCCGCTTGTAATTATTTTATCTCCGGATTTTACACCGTCGGAAACAAGCCAGTTCCCGTCTATAGCACCCATTGTTTTTATATAAGTCATTTTAGGATTTCCGTCTTCTCCGATTACGTATACGAACATACCTTCCTGATCTTCCATAGTCGCGCTTTGAGGAACTACAGGGACTTTGGTTTTGTTATTAGAATATATTATAATTCTTCCGAAATCTCCCTGTATTAATTCTCCGTCAGGATTTTTAAATGTTGCTCTGAGTGTAATTGTACCGGTGTTTTCGTCTATTTTATTGTCGTTAAAATCTTGTACTCCTCTAAGTTTATATTTGTTGCCGGAGCTGAAAATAAATTCGACCTCTCTGTTTACATTCGCTCCGCCGTCGATTTTAACCAACTCGTAAAAATCTTTTGACTCCAATGGAAACGTAACATACATAGGATCGGAACTGTTAATTGTTGTCAATGGTCCGCTTGCCGTCGTAACATAGTTTCCTACGGTCACATCAATAATACCTACTTTCCCGTCCACCGGTGATTTAACTTTTGTGTAACCTAAATTTCTTTGAGCGTCTCTATATGTGCTTGCAGCGCTTTCAACCTGAGCATTATAAGCATTCCTTTGGGCAAGAACATTATCATAGTCAGACCTTGCGACATAATCTTGTTTTACAAGTTCCTCATATCTTGCAGTTTGCTTTTGGTAATAATCTGCCTGTGACCGAATATTATCCAAATTTGCTTTCGCTCTTGAGGCTGCATATTGATACTCTTGCGGTTCGATTTCAAATAAAACCTGACCTGCTTTTACAAAATCACCTTCTTTAAAGTAACTTCTTGTCAAAAATCCGCTTATTCTTGCTAAAACATCAACTCTGTATTTTGCAACAACTCTTGCAGTTGTTTCATATCGAACCTGAACATCTTCCGAACCGATTACATCAACTGTTACAGCCGGAATTGCCGCTTTTTTACGCTGGTCACTTGTTTTTGTTTTATTTATATGCGAAATCAACATCCTGCCGAAAATCAGCGCCAAAATTATTCCTACGATTATTATTATATTTTTTCTCATTCGCTCTCCAATGTCCTATAAAATTTATATTTAGTTAAATGATATACAAAAAGCTTTCCGTATACAAGTTTTTACTTATCTTCAGTACTTTTTTGTTCTTCTTGTTCCGAAGTTTTTTCTTCGGATTTTTCATCGGTTTCCTCTGTCTTATCAACAATTTCTTCTTCCGATTTTGTTTCGGCTTGAGGTAATTCCGAATTTATTTCCTCAGATTTTACTTCTTCTTTTTTCTCTTCTTGAACTTCTACTTTAGGTTCAGGTTCTTTGTTTTGAACATAAACCCCTTTATCAATATCAGAAGTGACAATATCCGGAATCTTTATTTTTTCAATTGCTTTAATTTGTTTTTTCTTTGTTTTATTTATATTCTTGATGATTCTGTCAACGTCAAGCGGATTGTTTATGCGGTATCTGCGTGCATATTGTAACCCAACTGTTCCGCAAACAGGGCTTTTCACATATCTGAAAATATTGTATTCAAGAATTATAGGAAGTCTTTTTCGATTCATTATTATGAAATCTAAAATCGCTGAATTGTTTTTATCGTTTTCGATTATATTTGCAGCGCTTCCCGATTCTTCCAAAAACAGCTTGAATTCTTGCGCATGTTCAATCGGATAAAACGCATTCGGATAGTGGTGAAGAGCTACAAGCTCCGTCCAATTTGCATAATTTTCGCGCGACTTGTAGTATTCGTTAATGTAGCCGTTCAATTCTTTGCTTTTTGCGCTGTAATACAAGCTGTAAGAAGTACCGTTATATTTAATAACAGGCATTTTTACCTTTGCGGATTTTGCAAATGTTTCTCCGCCGATTAATAAAAACATAAAAATAAAAAATATAATAAGAATTCTTTTCATAATATCCTCTTTAAAATAAGGATACCATATCAAGAAAATTTGTGAATAAGCCTGTTAGCCCGCCAATGCTCTTCTTGTTATCATAGCGGGATCTGCGATAGCTGTTGTGTAAATTTCATAATCATTGTCCGGTGCGAAGTAATTTCTGACAGCTGTACGGTTGGTAACTTTTTCGTAACATACAAACGAATCTACATTATCCTTAATAAAGCTCGCAAAAACCCTTTGCTTGTGGGACAAATCATAGTCCTTTAGATTCTTAACGATATACATATACCTATATTATATATCTTATTGATATAAATTTAAACATGAAAATGTATAAATGTTTACAAAAATTAACCCAATTGTTCTTTGAGGTGAATAGGTGAATATGTGATCAGGTGATCAGGTGACCAGGTGACCATGTGATTAGGTGAATAGGTGATCAGGTGATCAGGTGACCAAGCGAACATTAATATATCTGCCCCAATAGGGGAAGATGTCCGAAGGACAGAAGGGGAGTAATACATAGATATATAGTGATCAGGTGACCATGTGAATAGGTGATTAAGTGGCATTTTTCGTCATTCTGAGGGAGTGAAACGACCGAAGAATCCAGTAAAATGAGGCGATTAGGTGATTAGGTGACCATGTGACTACTTGATATTAAGTTTTTAGCTGTCAAAATGGCGTTATTTTGAGCTTCGGCATTATTCCAAAAATCTTGCAAAGTAATATATCGTTTAACTGTTTTTCTTGCCCATGAACCAATTGCGATTCCGTGCGGGGAGATGTTACATAAACGGCATAATTCCATAGTCTTCGAATTTGTACCGCCGGAAACGGTTAAATATACAGGCAGCTTAGCGTTTTGAATAATTTCTGCCATCGCTACCGCTTGTAATGTGGTTTTGTAATCATCCTCCGAGCCGCTCATCGGAATTCCGTCTGCTTGGATTATGGTTGTGTATGGTTTTCTCACTTTTATCATTTCGGTTATTCTTGATAAGACTTCTTTATTACCGAAGTTTTCTCTGTCAATGCAAATAGATGCTAATGCAGGATTAACTTTATTAATAATTTCCCATTTGTTTTCCAAATCCCTTTTATCATGCCCCATAATGTGTAATTCAAGAATCTCTGCGCCGTTTTGCACAAGTTCGGGTAAAATATTTTTGGTATCAATGTCTTTTTCGTATGTTGTTATTGCTTGCGCAGGGCATTTTTTTTTGCAAGTCCCGCACCCTATACATTTTTTTTCATCAATAATATTTGGCGGATAAATGGCATCGTTAGGGCAGATTCTTGCACAAGTTCCGCATTGTATGCAATTTGAAAAAATAACTTTTGCTTTTGATATATGCGAATCACCCTTGATTCCGATTGAAATACAATAATGCAGACAGTCTGCGTTTGCTCGCTCTGCACCTTCTTTCGCAGCATCAAGGATTTCCGGTCTTGCTGACAAATCAAAAACTTTGCATCCGGCTTTTGCGTATACATAAACCAAACGCTTTACCGATTCTGTGTCTTCATTCCCCGCCCCGCATACAAGTTTGAAAAACTTTTTTTGTTCAAGTAAATCAGAAACCGATTGCATAATTAAATACTTTTTTCTTTGTTGATTTTAATGCCGTATCTGTCGAATCAACAGTGATTTCAGGAGTTTCTATAACTTGTCCCGCTCTTTGAAGCATGTTATTTCTTTGCAGAGTTTTGTCAACATTATCAAATGATTTTAACGAATCAAGTTTGTTCTGAAGTTCTGAGTTTTCATTATTCAATACTATGGTTTGACGGCTTAGGTCGTTAAGTTTTATTTCACAAGTTATTACAAAATAGTAACTTACAATTACGACCGTAATAAGTAAGCTCAAAAGCACACATAACATTTTATTAACTCGTTTAATTGCCATTTGTTTTACAACATTCTCCTTCGGGAAGTTTCCTTCTATTATACTATTAACAGCCAAATTTTGTACAGATTTGTCCAAAAACGTTTTTTTTCTGCTTGAAGTTGTTTTGTATTCAGAAGAAACTTCGCCGGACAATTTTCTTATAAGAATATCTAAAACACCGGAATCGTCTTCTCTTTTATACGGACTGTTATTATAACTTTTTAATGCGTATACCAACTATTCGCTCCCAAAACGACTTTTAGAAAATACACCTCGCAACCCTTAATTTTGCACTCCTTGACGGCGGATTTTCTTTTATCTCCTCAATTGATGCTTCAATAGGCTTTTTGTTTACAAGCTCTATTTTCGGCGGCGGGCATTTGCAAATAATGTCATTGCATCTGCACTTTTGGCTCTCATGTTTGAAAAATCTTTTTACAATTCGGTCTTCCAAAGAATGAAAACTTATAACAGAAATTATACCACCTTTATCTAATAAATCCAATATATCATGCAATACAAAATTTACATTTTTTAACTCATTGTTAACTTCAATTCTAATCGCTTGAAATACTCTTGTAGCCGGATGTATGGATGATTTAATTTTAGGTGTTGCGCTCACTATAATATCAGCAAGCTCGCCTGTTGTTTCAATTCTTTTTTTTGCACGTGTTTCAACTATTTTTTTTGCAATTCTTTTGGAAAATCTTTCCTCCCCGTATTCGGAAAAAATTCTTACCAAATCGTCTTCTTTGTACGAATTTACGACATCTTTAGCCGAAAAATCACTGCTCATGTCAAATCTCATATCAAGCGGTGCATCTTTTGAGAAAGAAAATCCTCTCTCGGCTTTTGTCAGTTGATGATAAGATGCTCCTAAGTCAAGAATTACGCCGCCGGTAATCTTATTGATTCCGAGTTTTGCAAGTTCAGATTTTATATTTGTGTAAGAAGATTTTACAATTGTAACATTATTATAATTTTTTAATCTTTCTTTTGAATGTTTGATTGCATCATCATCAATATCAAAAGCAATAAGCCTGCCGTCAGGTTGAATGCGGCTTAAAATAAGTTCGCTGTGTCCGCCTCCGCCAAGAGTGCAATCTACATATATCTTGCCACTTTCGCATTGCAGTGCATCAACTGCTTCATTAAGCATTACGGTGTAGTGTTTAAAATCATCCATACAATAATTTTATCAGGAAAAATTTCTTGTTGCTATTTTTTTTAAAAAATTGTATGATTAAAAAGAGAGCTCGTATATAGATATAAAATATATTTATATTATGAATAACTTTTTGAATTAAATAAGTTAAACATACTATTGCATGCTGTTATAAGTGTTGTATGATAGAAATACGAGAGAGAATCGGAAGTAGTTAGAAAAGTATAATATGAAGATGCGCAATTACATTAAAAAGAAGAAGAAAGAAGCTCCTGAAAAAACAGGCGGATTGGCAGTGAGTACTTTGATGGCAGCATACATATCGGGACATAGGAAACAAGTCCTGTCAGCTGTTGTGGTACTTTTGCTCCTTCCTGTTTTAGGGGCTGCGTTTTTACACAAAAACGTGCAAGAAGTTGATATTAATGAATCAACTTTGACAAAATTATCAGGAATTTCCGCTGCTGCAACGGCTCAAAGGAGTGTGATAAGCATACCTAACGGCATTGTAAAAGCGAATCCGTTCCTGCCGTACAGGGATATCGTAAAAAACAAAAATTCTAAAGCGGCAGATGTACCTACATTCAGCCTTGTTGAACCGCCTGAAGTTATTAATGAAAATTCAGATGCTGCAAGAGTCATGGATACAATTGTTTCAGGAATTTTGTACGACAAATATAGTCCTTCAGCAATTCTTAACATTGAAGGAAGTGATTATTTGGTTAAAAAGGGCGATGTGGTTAACAATTACAAAGTTGTAAACATAATGCAAGATTCCGTAACTGTACAGTTGGGCACAAATGTTTACAAGGCCGGTATCGGTGAGATTTTGACGGAAGGGAATTTGAATCATAATAATGTTTCAAACCTTAAAAATAAATTCGGAGGTGAAAGACGATGAGTTACAGTAATATAAAAAGGGTTATGGCAGCGGCGCTTCTATTGGCATTTTCCGCACCTGCGACATTTGCTCTTTCAGATTATTATGGTTCAAGCTTGAGAGGTGCTGCAAATAATGCGGTATCAATGACGCTTAGCGGTAATGTTAATTTGACTGATAAAAATGAAGAAATAACCTTGAGTTTAAGAGATTCTGATGTAAAACAGGTTTTGAGAATGTTTGCGGATAAAGCGGGATTGAATATTGTATTCCATGAATCCGTTAACGGAAAAGTAACTTTGGATTTAGTCCAAACACCTATCAATGAAGCTTTTAACCTAGTACTTCAGATTGCGGGACTTAATTATTATAAACAAGGGAACACAATGATTATATTGAAGAATGATGCACCTGATAATGCGGCATATTCAAAACAAGAAATGATGGTTTTCCCTGTAAGCTATGTAAGTGCTGATAAGATTGCAAATTTTCTTAATAAAAATGTATTTGGTATGAAAAAGACAGGCATGTCCGGTGTGGATGCCGCTACGGTTAATTCGGCTACAAATGAATTAATCGTTTTTGGTATGCCGTCAGATGCCGCAATTGTTCAAAAAGTTATAGCACAGTTTGACAGAGAGCCATATACGAGAACTTTTGCCGTAAATCATACAACACCTGCCGAAATGGCATCTATGATATGTGATTTACTGTTACCTTCAAGAGGTGCAGCTTCATCAGCTTCAGGAAGCGGTTCTTCAAGCAGTTCGTCAAGCAGTTCTTCAAGCGGTTCTGCTACCGGTGAAGCAGCCGGTATTGCAACCGGTTTCGCTTCCGAATCGAGCGGCAGCTCCGATATAAAATTGGGTGAAGGTATCGTGGCATGTTCTGTTTCAGGTCAGTCTGGAAGTTCTTTGGCACCGTTTGATGTTCAGAATCTGTCAATTGCTTATTTCCCTCAAAGAGGAACAATAACTTTAATGGGCGGTTCAGAAGCTCAGGCAAGAATGATTGAAAACTTTATAAGAACAAATGATGTAAAACAACCGCAGGCATATTTGGAAGTATCAATAGTTGAACTTAATGAAGACGGTTCAAAAGAATTCCAAAATCAATGGTCTATATCTGGCAAACACTGGTCGGCTAATTTTGACGGCACAACTGCCAGTGCAGGCAGAAAAACAGGTAATGCCGCAAGAAACGCTTATGTTCAAACAACAGAATATATATGGAACAGTCCGGACGGTACAAAGAATCCTTACACGGATGCTGAGGGTAAGGTAACTATTCCTCAGCAGATAACAAGAACATTTATGGATTCTGTTCCATCTGTTCATGTTTCATGGTTTATCAATTACATAGTACAAAATCGTAAGGGAAGAGTTCTTGCTAATCCGAAAATCTTAATTACAAACGGTCAAGAATCTCTGATTGATTTAACACAAGACTATGTAGAAAAAGTTACTTCAGAGTACTTAACTTCATCTTTAACAGGTGCAGGTTCGACAGGTACAGTACAGAGAGATTATTCAATCGGTTCTGACTTGGGTATAAAAGTTTCATTAACTCCGTTTATATCTCCGGAAGGATATGTAACTTTAAATATCAAGCCTGAATATTCAACAATAGCATCGCAAGTATACCAAGCTAACGAAACAGGCGGAAATGACTTAGCTGCAACATTGTTAAGCAGAAGAGATTTGGATCTTAAGAATGTAAGAATAAAAGACGGTGAAACTCTTATAATCGGCGGTTTGATACAAGAAAGTGAAACCAAGAGTGTTAATAAAATACCGTTCTTAGGCGACTTACCATTGATAGGACCTGCATTCAGATCATCATCTACAAGCAAATCCAAATCAGAAATGGTTATAATGATAACCCCTAAAATAATACACGACGGTGAGGGTGCTATTGCTGATAGTATTTAAATAAATTATGTCTAATCAACTGGAAAAATTAAAAAGCAGTATAAAAAAAGAACATATACAAAACTTTGAATTAAACCTGATGAAATCATCAGGTTTTATTCCAGTTGATAAGAGACAAAATGATTTTTGGGTTATATTAAATAAAAATAGTGCAGGAAATAAATCTAAAGTTGAAGCACTTATTAAAGAAAAATATTCTGATGCCATCCCAAAGTTTATACCGATTGAGTCTTCTGATTTTGATGAAATAATAAAAGCTATTGAACCGGTGCAATCGGCAGTTGAAACAGGCAACGTTGAATCAAAAGACAATGCTGCGCCGAAGTCTGTATCATCTTCAGAGCCTTCTGCAGAAGAAATGTTAGTGAGCATCGGGTGGTTGACTAAACAACAGTTAAATGAATGTGTTCAAGAAGCTAATAACAGAAAACTTCCTTTAGATGCAATTTTTAAAGAAAAGGATTATCTTTCTTATGAAAGGATAATATCATATTTAAAAAAGAAATTTGGCTGTGAGGTTGTATCAAAGGCTAATATAGTTGTAGACCAAAGCATTTTGAAAATGCTTCCCGATGATTTTATCGAAAAGAAGCGTACGATAATTATGTCAATGGAAGGCAGCAAACTCGGTGTTGCAATGGTTGATCCTTCCGACAAATATACAATCAGAGAGGTTTCATTATCAACCGGCCGTTCATTAAATGTATATGCCATTCCTTATTCTGATTATGAAATGTTCATCAAAGAATTTGCAATGATGAAAAAAACTCAGGAAAACGTAAGGGAAACCGAACGTATTATCCAGAGTATTGAGGCTGAAACGGCTGAATATAATATTGGTGAATCGTTTTTTGCACAGACACAAAAAGAGATTGAAGATTCAACCGGTAACGTAGCAAAGTTTGTTAATAAAATTATTACCGATGCGATTGATGCTAAGGCATCAGATATACATATTGAGCCGAGAATAGGATATTATGTTGTAAGGCTTCGTTCAGACGGTATTTTAAAGAAGGTTTTGGAGATTCCGGGCAGTATTGAACAGGCGGTTATTACACGTTTTAAAGTCTTGGCAAGAATGAATATTGCAGAGCACAGACGTCCTCAAGACGGAACATTTTCAATAAAATATAATGACAGAATGTACGATTTTCGTATAAATACGCTGCCTGTATCGGGTAAAGAAAAGGTCGTTATACGTATTTTAGCGCCTGCTGTCAGCTTGAAAACAGCAGGGGAAAAAATGGTTATTGTAGGTGCTTCGGATGAAGATATTCAAAAAATTCATGATATGGTTCAATCGCCAAACGGAATTATATTAACATCCGGTCCTACAGGTTCAGGTAAAACAACTACTTTGTATACAATTTTAAAAGCTTTAAATAAAGAGGATGTTAATATTACTACAATTGAGGATCCTATAGAAATTAAGCTTGAGGGGATAAATCAATCTCAGGTAAATCCAAAGGCAGATATTACGTTTGCTTCTTGTATGAGAGCTATATTAAGACAAGACCCTGATATTATACTTGTAGGTGAAATCCGTGACTTTGAAACATTGGAAGTAGCTATTTCGGCTGCTTTAACAGGTCACCTGGTGTTAAGTACGGTTCACACAAATTCTGCGGCAGCAACGGTTACCCGTTTAATTGAAATGGGTGCAAAAGATTATCTTGTTTCTTCGACGTTAACCGGAGTTATAGCACAGAGACTTGTAAGAAGGTTGTGTGATAAATGCAAAGAAGCGTATTTCCCGACAGAAGAAGAGGTTAAACACATTTCTAACTCACCTGAGGTGCAGGAAAAATTGTTAAAGACAAAATTGTACAGGAAAAAAGGGTGCAAGGATTGCGGTTATCTGGGTTATACAGGTCGTTTAGGAATTTATGAAATTATGCCGATATCAAGAGAAATAAAGAAATTAATCGCTCAAGGTGCGCATGATATCGAAATAGAAGAGGCGGCAGTTGCAGCAGGTATGAAAACATTGAAAGTTTCCTGTTTGAATCATATAATTGAGGGGAACACTACTTCAAGTGAATTTATAAGAGTGTTGGGTTACGCAAATGAATAAGAAAAAGGTGGTTTAAATGCCTATATACAGTTATGAAGCGTTGAAAAACGGAAAACAAATGATTAAAGGTGAATTGACGGCAACAAATTTAAAAGATGCCCGTGAGATTCTTCGTAAGCAGGGATTAGTTCCTACCAAAATCAATGAATATATTGATTCAAAGCAAAAGGGCGGAGCTAAGATACAGAGCATGTCCCTGACAGAAAAAATTGATTTCATATCAACGCTGCAAATTTTGTTATCTTCCGGTATTGCTGCTGTTGAATCTTTGATGTTTATGGAACAAGAAGCAGCACGTAAGAAAATAAGAAATGTTTCAAAGATTCTTAAAACCCAAATTATGGCAGGTTCGACATTTGCGGATACGTTAGGAAGATATCCTTCAGTGTTCGGGTATATATTTATAGGTTTAATTAAAGCCGGTGAAGAAGCCGGTGAACTTGAAAAGACATTAGGTCGTATCAAGGATTTATTAACAAAACAAGCTAATGTCAAAGGAAAGGTAATCGGTACGCTGATTTATCCGGCATTCGTTATTGTTCTTGCGTGTGTAATCGTTCTTGTTATGCTTTTATTCGTATTCCCTGCATTTAAAGAAATGTTTGAAAATCAGGATAAAGCACTGCCGTTTATCACTCAAATGATGATAAATATGGGTGATTATATGAAAGAATACTGGTTTACGCTTCCTGTATTTATTGCTGCATTTGTTGCTTTTTGCATGGTTTGCGTAAAATGGTATCCGGCAAGACGTGTATTAGACAGAATCGTTTTGAAAATACCTTTGCTTAATAATTTAATATTATATTCAAATTACTCAAACTTTTTATCTGTTTTAAGCGTGTCTTATGATGCGGGTATTCCGATTGTTGACTGTTTGCATTTGGCTGTAATTACATTAGAAAATGATGTTTTGAAAACAAAAATGACCGGTGCAATCACAAAAGTGCAGCAAGGTTTACAGGTATCGCAAGCGCTTAAAGCGACAAAAGTTGTACCTAAGATGCTTTTATTTATGATTGCAACAGGTGAACAATCAGGTCGTTTGGGCGATATGCTTGAAAAAGGCGTAAATTATTTAGATAAAACTTTGGACAGCATTATTGATACTATGACAAAGGCGATAGAACCTATCATGCTTCTGGTAATAGGAAGTATCGTTTTGGTAATGGCGCTTGCATTGTATCTGCCGTTATTCCAGTCTTATATGAGCTAACAAAAAAAAGATAGTGAGGCATAATGGACAACAATAAAGAAATAACCGAATTGGCATCCTCCGCTTGGAGAGAAAAGGTTTATATAGAAACTGCCGAACATATTATACGTGGTTACATTTTTATGCCTAAAATCGGGAAAAAAAGCAGATTATTGTCAGAAGTTTTAAATACGGGCAAGAGTTTTATTGCAGTCAAAGATTGTACAATCGAATTTAAGCTTAATCCGTCCAAAGCTATAGAATCGCATGATTTTATGCAGGTAAATATTGCGTCAATTCTTATAATGAGACCTATTGATGAGTAAGACTTACGTTATAACAGGTGCGGCTTCCGGTATAGGAAAAGCGCTTACGGAATATTTGGCAGAACGTAATGATATTATTTTTGCATCATATCGTTCTGATGACACTGCTTTGAAAAATATTAAGGGTAATATTTTTCCTTTTTATGTCGATTATTCAAAACCGGAAACAATCAAAAGAGCAGCAGATTATATAAAGTCCAAAACAAATCATATAGATACGCTTATAAACGGAATAGGCTGTGTTGTTGCAGGGCCGATAGAGAAAATTTCTGCTGACGAAATAAGGAGACAGTTTAATGTCAATGTATTCGGTCATATAGAAATGAGTCAGGAACTTTTAGACTGTTTAAGAGGCGGAAAAATAATTAACGTAAGTTCTATGGCAAGTTATGGGATTTTTCCGTTTATTTCTCCTTATTGTGCTTCCAAAAAATGTTTAGATATGTTTTTTAATTCGCTTCTGGTTGAGAATCATAAAAACATAAAAGTTATTTCAATAAAACCGGGGGTTATAGCTACTCCTTTGTGGGGAAAATCTGTAAAAGAAAATATGCAGAGTCTTACTGATTGCTCAGAGTATGAAAAAGAAATGGCGTATGTTGCTAAAAATGCTGAAAAAAATGAAACCGGCGGATTAAATGTTGATGAGGTTGTAAAAGTTATAATAAAAGCTGATTCTTCAAAAAAACCAAATTTAACATATACTGTGGGAAAAGATGCTGTTTTTGCAAGATTAGCGTCAAAACTTCCGCAAGAAATAATAAACAAATTGATAAAACTGGGAATATCTGCAAGAATTAAGTAGTGAAATCTTTTAAAAATTTTTTGTAAAAATTTTTTTGCGTGATATAAATATAAAAGATGTGAAGCGAGGAGTAAAATGAACGTATCGCCGGTAATAAATTTAAATTATAAAAGCGGGATAAACTATAGAGGTGCTGTTCGTAGTGAAACAAAAATTGCACAAAAAAGTGCTTCAATGTCAAAAAATTATTCATTGAAAATCGCAGGAAAAGTTTATACGGGAACAACTTTTGAAATAGTAAAAGGTTATATATCGGATAATTTGTCAGGTCGTTGTTTTGATAATATTAATCCCGAAAAAATTACCCCGAATACAAATTTTTATAAAGATCTTCATGCTGATTCGCTGGATATAACAAATATTGCTGCAGATATTGAAGATGCAATACTTTATAGGTTATCAGATGAAGAAATGGACAAAATTTCAACTATTCAGGACATGGTTAATATAATTGATTCACACAATCGGAATTAAAAAATCAATCAATAAGGATAGAATAGTAAGGTTGTGTACATTTAAGTCTGTTTGTTATAAAATAAAACCCGTTATAGGGAGCGTTTTTTATGAGACTACACAATTCTTACACAAATCAAGTTGAACAATTTGAAACTATAGAACCTAATAAAGTCAAAATGTATGTTTGCGGTCCTACCGTGTATGATAATGCACATTTAGGTCATGCAAGATGTTATATTACCTGGGATGTTTTATACAGATACTTAAAATTCAGAGGGTATGATGTAACTTATTGCAGAAATGTTACCGACGTTGACGATAAAATTTTGAAGAAAGCCGAAAAGGAAGGAAAAACTCCTGAAGAAGTTTCAAGATTTTGGTATAACAAGTTCTCAGAATCAATGAAGGCTTTAAATAATTTATCTCCCGATATTGAACCTTTTGCAACAAAAACGCTTGGAGAGATGATTTCCATAACCAAAGATTTAATTGCAAAGGGCTATGCATACGAGGCAAACGGGGATGTTTATTTTCGAGTTAAAAAATTCTCTAAGTACGGATATTTATCAAAACAGCCTATAGACCAGCTGGAAAGCGGAGCAAGAATAGAAGTCGGTGAACACAAAGAAGATCCGCTCGACTTTGCTCTATGGAAAAAAGACGAAAAATTCGGATATAATTCACCTTGGGGTGTAGGTCGTCCGGGATGGCATATTGAATGTTCCGCAATGAGCAGAAAACATTTGGGCAAAACTATTGATATACACGCAGGCGGAGCAGATTTGATTTTCCCTCACCATGAAAACGAAATTGCACAGTCCGAGTGCGCTAACGGATGTAAATTTGTAAATTATTGGCTTCATAACGGCTTTGTAACTATAAACAAAGAAAAAATGTCAAAATCTTTGGGTAACTTTTTAACCATTGACGATTTACTCAAAAATTACGATGCCAATACAATCAGATTCTTTATTTTAACAAACCATTACAGAATGCCTGTTGAATTTTCTGATGAAGCTTTGCAGGCAGCTGCTAATGGTGTAAAAAGAATGTTAAATGCAAAGAGAACGGAAATAGACAATAATCTTGATATTACACAATGTGATGAATACAAACAGTTTGTTGAGGCTATGGATGATGATTTGAATACATCTAAAGCGCTTGCGGTGCTTTTTGATTTGACAAACAAAGCTAATAAGGATGTCGATTATGCCTATACACTTCTCTATAAGTTGGCGGAAGTTTTAGGCTTTACTTTCAGCAAAGCTTCGCTTTCGGAAGAAGAACTTTCGGAAAAGCTTTCAACTATATCAGATGAGCTGGGTGAAAAATTCTCTTCCATGGATGAAATTATTGAAAAGAGAAAACAGGCAAGAGCTGAGAAAAATTGGGATATAGCGGACAAAATCAGAATCGCTCTGGATAAAGCGGGAATTGTGTTAAAGGATTCTAAGGAAGGTACAACTTGGGAATTAAAGTAAAACTTTTTTCCGTAATTTTATTGTTTTTTACTCTTGCTTTTATTCCGGCATGGGCTGTGAATGATGATGCAATAGTTCGTGTAGGTATAACTGATAACAAGTTTCAAAATGTTTTGAAACAACAGTTGACAGTATTCGGCACGGCGGATTGTGATATTTGTGATAAAACAACCAGAAAAACAATTTACCACGTAAGACCAAATACAGATATAACCGTAACTAATATGCTGAGCGGATTGGAATTGAGCGTAAACGGACAAAGTGCGGTAATTAATGATTTTGTTATTGTTTGTCCAGCAGGGCTTTTAGGTGTAAAAGATTTAAAAAGAAAAGGACTTCAAGCGCTTTATCACGGTGCGTTCGAATTTGTTCAGGCTCAAGAGCATAACGGTTTTTATCTTGTTAATCTTGTTGAGCTGCAGGATTATTTAAAAGGAGTTGTTCCAAATGAAATGCCGATAAGATTCGGTGAAGAAGCCTTAAAAGCTCAGGCTGTTGCAGCAAGAAATTATGTGCTTACGCCGAGGACACAAGCTTACAAAGAGTTTAATGTTGTAGACAGTGTAGCAAGTCAGGTATATTTTGGTGCAAACACGGAATCTGATATTTCAACCCGTGCGGTAATGGAAACAGAAGGCATAGTTGCATTATATAACAATGAGTTAATATTGGCGCTCTATAGTTCGACAGCGGGCGGTTATACGGAAAGTTATTCAAATGCTTTTTCAGAGCCGGCGACAAAGATTTTTCCTGCAAATGTTCGCCCTTATTTATCAGCTGTTCCCGATAAAGAAGATTTTGAACCGCTGAATGATGAAGAAAAAGCAAAAGAATTTTATTCGGCGAGGGTTCCCTCCTACGATATAGAATCTCCATATTACAGGTGGCAGAAAGAATGGGCAGTAGGTGAACTTGAAAATATACTTAAAAAAACACTTCCCGCACAATCCAAAACAGGTTTTGTAAGTCCTGCTTTCAGAGACAATGATGTTCTCGGAAAAATAAAAGATATAAAAGTTATGAAACGAGGCAATTCAGGCAAGGTTATTGAATTAGATTTAATGACCACAAAAGGTTGTTACAGGATTTCAAAAGAACTTGTAATAAGAAGAGTTTTTCAAAAAGACGGAATATCTTTGCCGAGCGCAAACGTAATTTTTGAGAAAAAATATGACGCTTCCGGAAATTTGACAGACATAACAGCATACGGCGGCGGCTTCGGTCATGGTGTCGGAATGAGTCAATTTGGTGCGGGATATATGTCTACAAAGTTAAAACAACCGTATTATAATATTTTGAGACATTATTATAAAGGAATATCTTTGGGTACAAAGCCCGTTGAAGTTTCAAACAGGGAAGTTGAGCAGACATTTTGGGCACCTGTAGGTCGTGCGCATATAGTAATTGTAGGACCTTCTGTTCCTAAAATAGATGTTATGATAAACGAAAGAACTTATACTTTTTCCGTTACAAGGAATTTATTTCAAAGAGAAGCAAAAATTGATATTTCCAGATACATAGATGACGGTCAAAATAAAGTTCTTTTCTATCCGACATATTTTCCTATGAAAGTTTATATTGAATTGGTTGAAAGTTATAATACAAATACGCATAAAAGTATAATGGGAGATTAAGGTTGAAGGATGAAACTACAGGTGTATTAAAAGCTGCTTGGCTGATTGCTTTGGTAACAATCGCCAGCAAGTTTATGGGTTTTGCCCGTGATATGGTTGTAGCCAATTTTTATGGTGCGACTCTTGTTTCAGATGCTTATTTTTATGCGCTTCAAATTCCGTCGCTTGCAATAATCATATTGGGCGGAGTAGGAGGTCCTTTTCATAGCGCCGTAGTTGCGGTGTTTTCAAAGCTTATCGGTGATGATAACAAAATAAATGAAAATATAAACAAGCTTTATAACACTTTTTTAACAATTACATTCCTGTTTTTTGCTGTCATGGCTGTGGCAGGATTCTTTTTTGCCGATAAAATTATGGGGATAATTATTTCGGCAGGCTCTCCGGAACTTTTGAACCTTGCAACACAGCATTTTAAAATTATGTCTCCTATAATTCTAATCGGCGGAATAATAGGTATTTTTTACGGACTTCTTGTTTGTCACAAAAAATATATTCTTCCGAATCTTTCTCCGATGGTTTTAAGCCTTGTTGTAATAATTACAATAAGTCTGGCTCATAATGATAAATCGGGTATTGTTCTTGCTTGTGCAACTACAGTAGGTGCTGTTTGCCAGTTATTACTTCAATTCCCAAAATTAAGGCAGATAGGTTACAGAATACGTCCGAATTTTGACTTGATTAATAATAAACAGTTTAATAACTTAACGGAACTTTTATTTCCTGCAATTTTGAGTTCAACAATCGGACAAATCAGTATTTATATAGATATGTTTTTTGCTTCAACCTTGGCGGAAGGTGCTTGGACTTCGGTAGTTTTTGCAAACAGAATATTTCAGTTCCCTGTAGGAATACTTGTAACGGCTTTTTTGGTTCCGCTGTTCCCGATTTTTTCAAAACTTGCGGGCGAAGGAGAACAAAGGTATCAAGATATCAGAAATTATTTTAATAAAGGTTTAGGTGTTTTATTTTTTGCATCAATTCCTATGATTATATTAATACTGACACTTGCAAAAGACGGAGTCTCACTGGTTTTTGAAAGAGGTGCATTTACTTCTGACGCTGTTTTAATGGTAACAGAGGCGCTTTGTTTTTTATCTTTTTCAATTTTGCCTTACGTTTTCAGAGATTCTGTAACAAGAGTTTATTACGCATTTAATGATTCTAAAACGCCGTTTGTTATAGCAACTTCTTCTATAGCACTAAAGGCATTTTTAAACTGGCTTTTGATACTAAAATTAAATATGGGTATTGCGGGAATTACACTTTCGACTTCCTGCGTAACACTATTTAATGCAGTTATGCTCGGATTATTTATTAAAAAAGAAATAAGGCTTGATTATAAACCGTTGTTTATAAATTTCTTTAAAATGCTTGCTGCAGGTGCAATTACACTATGCACATGCTTTATTCTTTCCAATATGTTTAATTCCGTAATACTTCCCAAATATGTATTTGAAGGGGCAAAAATCATATTTATTACTCTTGTGTGTCTGATTTTATATTCGGGATTAAATATAATATTTAAAATGGAATATGCAAAGGAATTGTTGGCAAGGTTAGCGCGAAAATAGCCGGCATAAAATAATTTTGCCGGCATGCAAATTTTTTTGAAGCAAATTAATCAAGCAATTCCGAAAGGATATTAGCGTTTTCTTCAGCTTTTGGATTATTAGCTATTTTATTACGCTTAATATAAACTCTCAAAGCTTCTCTTATAAGCTCACTTCTTGTTCTTTGTTCATTCGTTGCAATACTGTCTACTTTGTTTAAAAAATCATTAGACATTGAAATTAATACTCTTGCCATAGTCCCTCCAATATGTGTACATTATATCATATCAATGGTTTATTTCAATAGTATATCAGTATTATATTAAATTTTTTGAACAAAATATCTTATTATTCGTTATAATAATGAAAGAGGTAAATAAAATGGAAAATAAATGTTCAAAATTGGAAGGATTGTTTATATTTTCAAATGAAAACGAATTACAGAAGCATATTGCCGAATGTGATGAGTGCAGAGCGGAATATGAAAAAATACAGAAAGTTTCTGATTTGATACAGGAAGTAAAACCTTATTACCAAAAGAAAAAGAGCAATTTAAGAAAATACAGGGCAGTTGCTGCGCTGCTTTTGGTTGTGTTTTTCTCTGCAACCTTCGGATTTGTGTATAACGATGATGAACTTAAAGATTCTTTGATGTACGGTGAAACTTTAACTGCGGAAGATTATGGATTTCCTGTTGATTCATACGGTCTTCTTATGGTGGATTAATGGATTTTAACGAACTTATAAAACAAAATAAAAATAACGTCAAAAATATTATAAGACTTATTACAAAACAAGATAATGAAGACCTTGAGCAAGAGGTTTATATAAAAGCTTGGAAAAATAAAGAGCGGTACGAAGAGCGAGGCTCTTTTAAAAGTTGGATAAATACGATTGCGAAAAATGTGTCTAAGGATTATTTAAAATCCGCATATTTTAAGTCGGAACAAAATTCAACGTCAGAAGACATAGTTTTAACTTCCATAAAAGATAAAAAAATGTCTCCCGAAGATAAAGTTACGTCAATAGAGCGCAAAAGAAGGATAATCTGTGCTATAGACGAACTAAAACCAAAATTAAAAGAAGCAATAATGCTTTGTGATATTGAAGGATTTACTTACGAAGAAGCGGCGAAAAAATGCGGTTGTCCCGTAGGAACGATAAAATCCAGAATATTTAATGCAAAAAAAGAACTTGCGGTAAAATTAGAAGATTTAATATAGGAGTTTTATTATGAAAAAATTATTATTAATTTTGAGTTTGGTAGTTTTAACAAGTACAGCGGCTAATGCGTCAGAAAATGTGCAAAGATACGGAAGTGACAATTTTGTACCGCCTCCGCCAGTTTCTAAACAAGAAATGGCTCAACGTGAAAAACGTTTTGAACAAAGACTTGGATTAACAGAAGAACAAAAAGTTCAAGCACGTAATATGAGAGAACAGGGTTTTGAAAAAATGAAACCTGTTATTGATACTCTAAAAGCCAGAGAACGTGAAGCGGATATGGTTAAAAATTCTAAGCTTGCGCCAAATGTACAGGAAGAAAAATTAAATTCTATAAACAATGATATTGATAATTTGAGAAGACAAGCTCACGAAATCAAACGTGAAAATATGAAAAATTTTGAATCAATATTAACAAATGATCAAAAGAAAATTTTAAAAGAGATGAAACAAGAAGGCAGGCAGAAATATCACAAAAATTGCCCGCGGAAAAATATTAACAAATGTAAAGAAAACATGTAAATTGCTTATTAACAGAGCAATTTTGGGGAAAAGAAATACTTAATATACATGTGTAGAACTTAGGAGTTACCTCATGTCAAATTCGTATTCAACCCCGTTAACATACGGACCGCAGCAGTCGCAATATCCGTTAAGATATGATAATGCACCTGTTATACAGCCAAATCAAGTTGAAGAATATCAACCGCAATATGTTGATGCAGCAGCGGAACAAAAACCTTCTTCAATACCCGCAGGTATTGCGGGGGCAGCACTCGGTGCGGCAACGGGAGCTGTTATCGGTTTGACGAAAAAACCGCTTGTTGTTAACGGCGGTAACGTAAATGACCAATTTGCGGTAAAAACATACGAAAGATATCTCAAAAAAGTTCCTGATACGGCAGATGTAACTTATGAACAGCTTAATAAAATGCTTTCAAAACTAAATAGTGTTAAAACTCCGGAAGAATTAAAAACATTGTTTGCGGATAATCCGGAAGCTGCACAAGAAGCTTGCAGTGCCTTAAGCAAAACACCTGATGAATTTTTAGACAATGTGGATAGTAAAAATTTAAGCAGAAATAAAAAGTCTATAAAAAAGAAATTAGAAGCGGCAAAAGAGACAAAAGTAAATTCAATCAAGAATGATATTACTACATATTGGAACGCTGATAAGAAAAAATTTGAAAAGGGTGCAAATCCTGACAAAAACTTATACAAAGCAATTAAGAAAACTTATGCCGAACTAAAGGCTAAAACAGTCGGTAAGGCAGCAGGAATCGCAGCTATAATCGGCGGAGTAGCATTGTTTGGAATTCACAAACTTTTAACTCACAAAAAAGATGTTAACAAAAATCCGTATTAGCAGTATAATCAGGATATGAAATATCCTGAACTGGAAAGATTAGTTGACATAATTGCGGTTTTAAGAAGCGAGAACGGCTGTCAGTGGGACAGGGAACAAACTCATAAATCTTTGCGTCCGAATATGCTGGAAGAAGCTTATGAAGCAGTTGATGCAATTGATGACGGCGATATCCCGAATCTGAGAGAAGAACTGGGAGATGTACTTTTGCAGGTAGTTTTGCACTCTCAGATAGCAAAGGATAACGGCGAATTTGATATTGAGGATGTTGCGCGTGAACTTTCGGACAAGCTGATTCACAGGCATCCGCACGTTTTTGGAGATACAAAAGTTAATTCTACAAAAGATATTTTGGATAATTGGGATAAATTAAAAAAAGAAGAGAAAAAAGACAGAAAATCAGTATTGGACGGAATTACAAAATCGCAATCCGCATTAATGGCTGCACAAAAAATAAGCAAAAAAGCAGTTAAAGTCGGGTTTGAGTGGGATTCTGTTGAAAGCCTTAAAGAATGCATAAAATCTGAATATAAAGAGTTTGAAGAAGCAGTTCAATCCGGCGATAAAGAGCACATGGAAGATGAAATGGGCGATATCTTTTTTGCTGCGGTTAATCTTGCACGCTGGTACAAAATTGATGCGGAACAGGCTCTTTTAAGAGCTAATAAAAAGTTTGTGAAGCGTTTTAAAAAAATGGAAGAGTTAGCCGTAAAACCTTTGGAAGATTACTCTTATGAAGAATATGATAAACTTTGGAAACAGGCTAAGCTTGAATTATCTAAGGAGAATTAATAATATGAAAAAATTATTATCATTACTGTTTTTGTTAACCGCAATATGCTCAACGGCTTATGCAAAGGATGCTTCAATGGCATGCGCAAATCATATTCTTGTTCCGACGGAAAGAGATGCAATTAAATTAAAGAGTCAAATTAAAACTTTTGATGATTTTAAATATTACGCAAAGATGTATTCTCAGTGTCCTTCAGGACGCCAAGGGGGAGATTTGGGCTGCTTCGGTAAAGGTCAAATGGTTAAACCTTTTGAAAAAGCCGTTTTTGAAGGTGAAATAGGAGAGGTTTCAGAGCCTGTCCAGACTCAGTTTGGTTATCATCTGATTTGGGTTACAAAAAGATATTAATATTTATAAGGAGGATATATGAAAAAGATTTTAACAACAGTTTTGTTAATGACAGTTTTGTTTGTAGCGGCACCTGTTTTCGCAACGCCGACAGAAGGAACACCCGGAAATGTTTCAGGCCGCTCTGTAGTTGCCGGTTTGGCATCATTAATTATTTGGCCGGGACTCGGACAACTTATTAACGATAACCCTGTAGATAAAAATGTTACACATGCAGTTCTTGGTTTGACCGGAATATTTAGACTTTGGTCTTTTTATGACGGTTTAGTAGACAGAACGGGCGGGGTTTGGCATAATAGGATTTAGTTTTTTTGAAGGCGGGCTTGCAGGGCAAGCCCGCCTCTGATAAGAGGATAGCATGTTCAGACAATTATTACCTGTCTTATTACTCACAATTTCTAATATTTTTATGACATTTGCATGGTACGGGCATTTAAAATACAAAGGTTCTGCTCTTTGGATAGTTATACTTGTAAGCTGGGGTATTGCACTTTTGGAATACTGTTTTCAAGTTCCTGCAAACAGAATCGGGCATGAATATTATACTGCGGCGCAATTAAAAACCATGCAGGAAGTCATAACTCTTGTTGTTTTTAGTATTTTTTCTATCCTTTATTTAAAAGAAGATTTTCAATGGAATTATCTTGTAGGGTTTATTCTTATAATTTTGGCAGTGTTTGTTATTTTTAAAAAATGGTAGGAGGAAATATTTTGAAAATAGTATTGGCTTCGTCTAATCCTCATAAAGTTAAGGAAATTAATGAAATCGTTAAAGGTAATATATTAGACATTGAAGGAATTGAGAACATAGAATTTGTATTGCCTCCCGACGGGTTTGATCCTGATGAGACGGGAACAACTTTTTCGGAAAATTCTCTTATAAAGGCAAAAGCTGCTTGGGAATTGTCTCATACTTGGACTCTTGCGGATGATTCGGGGTTATGTATAGATGCTCTCGGCGGAAAACCGGGGATTTATTCGGCAAGATATGCGGAAACTCCGCAAAAACGTATAGAACGTGTTTTGAGAGAATTGGACGGTATATCAAACAGAAAAGCTCATTTTATTTGTGCAATGACTTTAATTTCGCCGTTCGGAGAGGTTGCTGCGGCTTATGAAGGAATATGTGAGGGTTCTATAATAACTGAAGCAAGGGGGATAAACGGATTCGGTTATGATCCGATATTTTTACCGGACGGATATAATCAAACTATTGCGGAACTTTCCGAGGATGAAAAAAATCGAATTTCACATCGTTCAAGGGCGTTGGTTCAAATTCTTAATTATATCAAAAACTGCTAGTATAATTCAGTACTTAGCAGCCCTTTCAAGGTAATGGCCGTATCTTTAATATCCAAATTTCTTTTCATATATTTGGAAATAATTTCAATATCTCCGCCGCAGCCTGCAATTATTGCATTACTTCCGAGTTCATTTTCGCATTTTTCAATCAATCCGTCTACAGAGCAGGCAAGACCTTGAACAACTCCCGATAAAATATTTTCTTCCGTTGTTTTTCCGATAATAGGTATTGAATCTTTAATTTCAACTTGCGGAAGTTTTGAAGTATATAAATTAAGTGCTCTGAGTTGTGTACGGATTCCTGCCATAATTATTCCGCCCGAAAAAGTGTTTCCGTTAGTCAAAATATCGAATGTTACGGCTGTTCCGGCATCAATAACAATGACGGGTTTAGTGTATTTGTCTTTGAAGGCATATACATTGGCAAGTCGGTCAATACCTATGGTTTGAGGATATTTTACATCGTAACATAAACCATCAAAAGACTTACGGTCTATAATTATTGCCTCATTTTGAAAAACCGAATCGCAGGCATGCTTAAATTTTGGCAAGGTTTCATCCGAAACCGAACCCAATAAACATTTATCTATAGGATATTTTAAATTTATTTCCGTTAATTCGGTTATATATTCATCCTGCCTTTTTTCAAGTGAAGAAAAAATTGTGTATTGATACTCAAGATTTTTTCCGTTAAAAATTCCGAGAGTTATATTAGTATTACCTATGTCAGCAACAATAATCATAAATCTTATACTCCGTAATTTGAAAGAGTATTATTTATTATCTCTTTCATTTCGTCTCTGTAAGCTTTAGGGTGTTCCACTTCACACAAATTTTGATACCTTAAAAGCCTTGAGAATAATATATCTTTGTTTTCCCCGCGATTTGCAATCGCAATATAATTCGGTCTGCTGTCTGTAATAACATTTTCGTTTGGTCTCAGCTGGTACTTTTGTGAAAGAGCTCCCTTTAGTTTAAAAATTACAGTCGTATTTGTGTCAAACTGTTTAAATTTTTCGTTTAATATTTCTAAACCTGCAATTCTGGCAATGCTGACTGTTTTTTCTTTGTTATTTACAAAAACATTTAAAAAAGTTCTTCCTTTATGCGTCGTTGTTCCAAGAGGAATACAATCTTCAATAGTTTTATTTTTATACATAAGTCGGACTTTGTTTTTGTCCAGAATCGCTTTTTCAAACAGAGTTCCTGTTACATCTTTAGTTTTTTCGGCTATTCTTAAAATACGTTTGTTCGAATATCTGCTTATTTTATCAAGAAATTTTTCAAAAGATTTGCTTGCTTTTGCAGACATATTATTTTGTGCGGTGAATTGTAATTTATTTATTAAATCGAAATCCGAATCCGTAATATCCATGCCGAAAGGTATGTGAGAAACAAAATATTTGTTATGTATTTTAGGAATAGTTATACCGCAATAACGACAAGTATTTATATATTTACTAACAACACTGTGGTTAAATACATTTCCTTGTTCATTTTCGTTTAGTATTTTCACAAGTTCTTCCATTG
The DNA here is from genome assembly GCA_902803165.1 of uncultured bacterium. GTDB lineage: Bacteria > Cyanobacteriota > Vampirovibrionia > Gastranaerophilales > Gastranaerophilaceae > CAG-196. The sequence continues at coordinate 24,633 of CADCOS010000071.1, forward strand.
TATAATTGCCTTGCATTAATACTTGTAAAGTTTTCATAACCTGTATTGAGGATATATTTCTTTTTTTTGCGGCTTGTTTATTCATAAGTTTTTCTCATTTCTTTTAGTGCGGATATAATTCTATCCTGAAAATCAATCGGTTCAAGGACTTTGCAATTAGCTCCAAATGACAAAATACGCTGAATAGCAAGAAATTCATTAAAATAATTGCCCTCAACAATATAACCGTTATCATTTACCTCTATAACATTTTCCTCGTCAGAAGGTGAATCTGTTCCAAAATCTTTTATAAAAAATTTGACTTTAACCGGTTTTGAATTTATTCCGTTTGATGTTAATTTTCTTGAGAGGATTGAAGTTATATATTTTACGTTTAATACGACGGAACCTTTTTTATTGATATCATATCCGTACAGATAAACTTTGTCATTGTTAAAGACAAGTTTTTGAGCAATGATTTCTTTTTTACTTTCTGTTGAGGAATTAACTTTTTTGTATAGAATTGTTATCGTTCTTTCATTGTTGCAATCAGCTTCTAAGTTGGACAACTGCTCTATATCAAATTGTTTTAAGGCTGATATTCCCAGAAAAGCCTCTTTAATTTCGGTATCATAAATAAATGAGGCTATTTTTTTGAAAAGCATATCGTACTTTATAAGGACTGCAATGCTTACCGTATCTTTAACCTTGTCGTATACTCTTTTTAAAAGCTTGTAATCATCTAATGTTACAGGAAGTGCGAACGGGTGTTTAGTTAAAACGTATTTAAAATTTGTACTTCTGCTGGCACGGTTTATTTCACAACCCATAGCTTTTATAGTATTTAAATCAATTCGTAAAATATCATCTGATTGTGTTTTATCCATTATGTTCATATCGACAAAAGCAGCCTTTATTTCGCCGATAGAGCGCGGTTTTACAATCAACAAGCCAATAAGTGCAATAGCACGCAGGCCTGTTAGCGAAATTTGGTTTAAGTCACTTATCCCTTCTGTATTTAACAAAAAAATCCCCTTTCTGTTAAATTATTGACATAAATTTAATAAATATTCAATAGTTTTTTCACAATAATAATTGTCTTCTGCGCTGAAAGGAAGTACATCACCGCCAAAATTTTTCTTTATGTTTGACAATGTTTTTTGTATTTGGTTTCTTGAAATGCAATCTATTTTAGTAACGATAGTTAATATGGGCAAATTATAGGCATTAACCCATTCCCTCATTTGATAATCGTTTTTTTGTATCTCATGGCGGGCATCAATAAATTGTATCAGAGATTTTATTTGTTTTCTGTTTAAAAGATACTCTTCCAAATACTTTTGCCATTTGGCTTGAGCTTCTTTAGATACTTTCGCATAACCATACCCCGGTAAATCCGCTACTATAAATTTTTCCGAAAAATTAAAGAAATTTATAAGTCTTGTTTTTCCCGGTGTATTTGAAGTCTTTGCAAGTTTTTTTTGATTCGCCAGCATATTTATAAATGACGATTTCCCGACATTGGAGCGTCCGAGCAAAGGAAATTCAGGCAAGTCAAAATCGGGGCATTGAGAAAGTTTTTCTGCACTTATTATAAATTTAGCTTCCAAAAATTTCATTTAATTTCCTCTGTAATTTTTTTATCTTCACGTTTCTTTGCTCTTAATGTTACAAGCGAAAGCAGATTATATAGTTTTTCGTTATTTACTACAGTTATCTGTGTTTTATCTTTCAACACCGCAATATCCCACGACGGTTTATGTGTAAATATGTTGTCAGTCTGTAAATTTACAATTTGTATAATGTTACTTTTAATAACACTTAAAGGTTCTTTTAAAAATGTTTCAAAGGATTTAAAGATATTCATAATTTGTTTCAGACTTCTAACTTTATATCAGATATTGTATAATAATTTGTATGAAATGTAAATTTGATGTAAGGGAGCTAAAGGTCAGACTTGAATAGTACAGAGAAAACATACATAGACGAATTTAAAAGTTATTTGAGCGTAGAAAGAAATTTTTCCGAACATACAGTAAGTGCTTATATTTCTGATGTTGTAAGTTTTATGCTTTGGCTTGACGGATTTGACTGTACAAAAGTTGATTTTAACAAATTAAGAGAATATTTACATTTCATCCAACGATTTGATTACAAAAAAACTACGATAGCACGAAAAACAGCGGCAATAAGAACTTTTTATAAATATCTGTTCAGGGAAAGATATATAGACAACAATCCTTCGATGTCGCTTGCTGCACCTAAAAAACCGAAATCACTTCCGAAATTTTTGACGCCTCAAGAGGTTGAGCAAATATTGAATAATGTGAAAATTGATACACCGGCAGGTTTCAGAAACAGAGTTATAATAGAACTTTTGTGGGCTACCGGTATGCGAGTTTCGGAACTCAGCAGTCTTAATTTTGGGGATTTAAATTTGGAGGAAAATGAAATAAGAGTATTCGGTAAAGGTGCAAAAGAAAGAATAGTATTAATTTCTGACAGAGCAAAGGAGTATTTGAAGCAATATATAACATCAGCAAGAAGTCTTATAGCGAGCGGTTATGATATCGGTGAAATTAATGAAAAGTCTCCGATATTTATCAACAGTACAGGCTATAGGCTTCAAAACCAATCAATAAGAAATGCAATAAATGATGTCGTATCAAAAATAGAACTTCCTAAAAAAGTCACACCGCATGTTTTTAGACACAGTTTTGCAACGAAATTGATTGAAAACGGCGCCGATTTAAGAGTAGTGCAAGAACTATTGGGGCATGCGGGTATTTCGAATACACAAATTTATACCCATATTTCAATGAAGCACATGCAGGATGTATATAATACTGCTCATCCGCATGCAATGTAAAATTTTGTTAAAATTTTTATTTTTTATACAAATAAAAGTCAAAAATTTACATTCAGGTGTTTTATATGTTGTACAATTGTAAGTGTGTTTATTATGCAAACTGTATGTTTATCTAAAGTAGAATATAATTATTATCCGTCATTTGGCATGATGAAAAAATCTCAGTTAAGCCAAATGGATAGGTTTGTACTTGAGAAATGTTTTCCGCGTTTTGAACAACCTAATGTCCAAAAATTTAAAGACATAAACAGTTTTTACGGTATCTGCCAAGAATGGATTGAAAAAATACCGAAGACATTCAGAGGAAAGCACAGTGAAACGGGTATTCAAAGGGAATTAATGTTAAAAGATTGGTTTGCTTATTTTTCTAAAGAATGTAATACCTATTCCAAATCTGTTCAATACATGATATTAAATTCAATTACAAAAAGTTTAAAAGCCAATGACGATACGCTTCCTCCTATATTTAATACAAAAGTGCTTATCGATACCATTAAAAAAATGCAAGCGGATTTGGAAAATAAAAAAAGGGATTCGTTTAACTTTGAAACCGAATATCGTTCAAATTTAAGAGCAAATATGCAATCCGATGAAGGAGAATTAAACGGTTGGATAGAAATTCCTTCCAAGGAACACGATTCTGAAAATTTTGCAAAAAATGTTGAAAGATTAAAGGCACTTTCTCATAAAAATTGGTGTACAAAATCCTTCAACGCGGAACCTTACCTTGAAAAAGGGGATATTCATATATATTATGAAAGCGGAAAACCGAAAGCTGCTGTCAGATTTGTGGGAGAATGCATTGAAGAAATACAAGAAGCCAGACATAATAACACCTTAAGTTTGCAGAATTATGACATAATTACGGAGCATATAAAAGGCTGTAAGTTAAATCAGCATTCAAAGGATATCATAGAACAATTTAAAAGAAGCAAAGAAAAAAGAGATGAAATTTTAAAAACAAAATTTCCAAATGGTATAGAAAATTATTCCGTAAAAGAGATTCTTGAAGCGTTTGATACGGTTTGCGAAGAAAACGGTGACGGGACTCTTACAATTTCGGAATATGGTTTACCGGATTCGGACATTAAATTTTCCGATTTAGGTGTCAGTGAAAATGATTTGTTTAAGGTGATAAAGAAGATAAAAGGAAATGCTTCTTTTATAACGTCTGATGTTACAAATCTCGGCATTCTGGAGGAAATAGGCGGAGATGCTGTTTTTACCGATTCTAAACTTACAAGTTTAAATAATCTGAAAAAAATCGGAGGAAGTGCGCTTTTCTGTGCTTCTCAAGTTACTGACAGAGGAGAACTTCAGGAAGTGGGAGGAGACATTCTTTTAATGAATTCCTATTTGAAAGATGCATACAAAATACGTGTCGGCGGCAGTAAGTTCTATTAACATCAGTCGAGTTCTTCTAAGAAGATAATTTTCGGAAATGCATGAAAATGATATTTATGCAGTGTGTTTTTAAGATTAATTTCAGCTTTTTTCATTTCGGCATTCGGCTCATTAATTTCTTGAAAAGAAGCAGGTTTTATAATAATTTCGCTTTCTTCCGTGTATACATTATTATAATTTAATTTTTTCTGTATTTCTTCTGCTTTATGACCGTTTTTAACTTTAATTATATAAAAAGGGTTTTTGAAAAGATGCTTGTCTTCTTCAGGAATGATATTTCCCAAACCTTCTGCCTTTTCGGCTGTAGACACGTAATTTTTACTGTCTTTATCAACTATGCCGTAGCGGTATACAATCCCGCTGTATCTGCCGTAAACCTTGTCTGTTTCATCAAGAGCGTAATCAAATACTCTGATTATGTTTTTTAGTGCGTTTCCCGTATATTTATTGTCAATTAATCCGCCGTTCCTTAAAAAATGGTTTATCCTAAAGCTTATATCTTCTCTTCCTATATAAGGCATTAATCCTTTATCAAATTTATTTCCTACTTCCCACCAGCCTGACCAGTTGCCGCTATTTTTTAACTCTTTTATGACACTGTCATATTCTGATTCCGATGATATTTTTTTAATATCGGAAAATTTTATACAAGCTGTATGTTTGGCGCAAAAACTAATATTTTTTCTATGTGTACTTATTGGAGATATCGTTTTTGAATATAAATTATTAAAAACTACTTTCATAATAAACCGTTATTTTATACAAGTATCTTAAAACCCGTGAAAAAATTTTTTTGCCAAAAATATAACTGTTTTTGTATTATAATTATAATAGGTTAAATAAAAAGGAGAGCAAATAATGGTTCAAAATTTTGGTGCACCACAAAAAACAAGACAAGCAGTTATACTTTTTCTTAAAGGTTCCGCAACTCCTGTAGTAATGTATTTTGACAATCCTCAGGCTGTTTATGCGGAATTGAAACAGCTGATGAAAAGTCCTACGCCGGTTCTTGTTGAAAAAGAACCTATAGGACCTATTAAAAAGCTGTGCTTTGTTTCAACACAAATAGCAGCGTTAGTGTTGCAGGAAGAGCCGATGCAATAAAATGGGGTTTTATGCACAAAGTATTAATTGAAGATATAGAAAAAGAATCCGACAAAAATTTGCACTACTCTTTTGATGATTGCATAGAGGAATTGAATTGTAATATTAAAGCTGAACTGGATTTAAAATCTCTCGGAGATTTTATTGAGGTTTCAGGTAATGCCGCCGGAAAAATTAAGTTGACATGTGACAGGTGTTTAAGCGAATTTGAATATAATTTGGATTTGAACATAGAAGAAACATTTGCAAAGCATGCACTTCAGGATGAATACGGTCAAGAGCTGGAACTCTCTCGCGGACAGTTTATTACGGATTTGAACGGTGAAAAAGAAATTGATATTTATGACTTATTGTATCAATCTGTAATATTAGCTTTACCAAATAAAAAGGTTTGTGGTATAAATTGTAATGAAGATATGTTTGTGTCGGATGAAAATTTTGAAGTTCATGATGACAGGATGGATGTTTTTAAATCCATAAAAATTGAACGAAAAGACTGATACAAGTGTAAAATTCAAAAAATTAACCCGAAATATAAGTATAAGACAAATTAGAAAGGTATAGGAAAAATGGCAGTACCAAAGAAAAGAACAGGGCACAGCGCTCAAGGAAAAAGAAGAAGTAATTGGAAGGCTTCAAAACCAACATTGACAACTTGTCCTAATTGCGGACAAAAAATGCTTGCACATACAGTTTGCACAGCATGCGGTCAATATAAAGGTAAAGTTGTTTCAAGAAAAGCTGAAGGTTTCGTAGACGGAAACGAAGTAAAAGAAGCTAAAAAAGCTCCAAAGAAATCAGCAGCAAAAAAATCAACAAAGAAAGCCGAAGCTAAGGTAGAGGAAGTTAAAGCAGAAGCTGTTGTTGAAGAAACAAAAGCTGAAGAAGTAAAAGAAGAAGCTAAGGCAGAAGAAGCAAAAGCTGAAGAAAAAACTGAAGAATAATTTATAAAGTAAATCGTGAATAGTGAATCGTGAGCCGTTATTTATAACGAGCCACGAATCACGAGGCACGATAAAAGGGGATAGAGAGTATATGACCAGAATAGCTGTAGATGCAATGGGTGGGGATCATGCGCCGTTCGAGATTGTTGCCGGTGCTGTATGGGCAGCCGCTGAATATGGTGTTGCATTAGAATTAGTCGGAAAACAAGACAGAATCGAACAATGCTTGGAAGTAATTCAGCAGGAAGGATTTATGTCACCTTGCGGCAAAGCGGGTAAAGCAAGACGTGTCAGAGTTGATGTTAAAGCTCTTGATATAAAAATTACGCATGCTTCGGAAATTATCGAAATGGGCGAAGCTCCCGGACAAGCTATTCGTAAAAAGAAAAATTCATCAATTGTTTTAACCGTTAATTCGGTTGCTACAGGAAGTTCGGATGCGTTGGTTGCAGCAGGTTCGACAGGTGCGGCAATGGCATCAAGTTTATTTGGATTAGGCAGAATTCAAGGAATAGACAGACCTGCAATTGCGGTAACGCTTCCCACTATGAAGAAGCCGATTGTAGTTATTGACGGCGGGGCAAACAGTAATTGCACCCCTCAAATGCTCAAGCAGTTTGCAGCTATGGGCAGAATTTTTTCAAAAAATGTTTTGGGCGTAGATAACCCGAGAGTCGGAGTATTGAATATCGGGGAAGAGGCCGGAAAAGGTAATGAACTCGCACAGCAGACATATACTTTACTGGAGGATGAAAAAGAAAAATTTAATTTTATGGGAAATGTTGAAGGAAGAGAATTATTCCTCAACGTTTGTGATGTAGTTGTATGTGACGGATTTGTAGGTAACGTTGTACTCAAGGTTACGGAAGGTACTGCGTCTTTGCTTCTTAAAATGATTAAGAGCGAATTCAAATCAGACATTTTGGGTATGATAATCGGTACTTTGGCAAAACCGTTTATGAAAAGAATTCATGAAAAAATTAACTATGAAGAATTCGGCGGAATGCTTTTGTTGGGTGTAAAAGGAATTACGGTAATTTCTCACGGCAGAAGCAAGGCTTATGCTATTAAAAATGCTGTAAGAGTAGCTAAGGAAGCTGTTGAAACTTGTATTAATAAAAAAATTGCCGAAAGTATTGCGTAGGTTTTGGAGTGAGTCAGATAATGATTAAAAATGCAATACCTTTAAGAATCGCAGGTGTAGGATACAGTGTTCCGGATACTATAGTTACAAATAATGATTTAACAAAATTATATGAAACTTCTGACGAGTGGATTTATACAAGAACAGGTATAAAAGAACGCAGAATGGTTTCAGGAAACCAAGACGCCGTAGATTTGGGGTATGAAGCTTCAAAAAAAGCAATTGAAAAAGCAGGAATCAGTGTGAATGACATTGATATGGTAATAGCTGCTTCATCTGCACCACCAAGACTTTATCCTACTATAGGATGTCTTATGCAGGCAAAACTCGGAATTCCGAATAATATTCCTGCATTTGATATAACAGCGGCGTGTACGGGCTTAATTTATGCTTTAAGTATGGCAAGAGCTTATATATCATCAGGTATTTGCAAAACTATTCTTTTGGTAGCAACTGATAATAATACAAGGTTGCTTGATTGGGAGGATCGTTCGATTTCTATTTTGTTTGGTGATGCGGCAGGTGCTATGGTGGTAACTGCGTCCGATGACGGTCAGGATGATGTTATAGCGCTTGATATACGTTCGGACGGTTCTATCGGAGATATGATTGAATTTCCGCTTTTGGGACAAAATTGTCCGCTTGTTGAACCATGTGAAGAAAGAAAATCAAAAATCCAAATGAACGGAAAAGAAGTTTATAAGTTTGCGGCAAGAACTGTTCCGCAATTTGTAAGCGACATGGTTGAAAAAGCAGGATTGAAGCCATCAGAAATAGATTATCTTGTACCGCATCAGGCAAATTTAAGAATAATACAAGCTATACAAGAACGATTGGGTTATTCTGACGAGCAAGTAGTCGTAAATATAGAAAAATACGGTAATACATCTGCGGCATCCATACCTTTGGCATTAGCGGAAAGCGTAGAACAGGGAAAACTAAAACTCAATTCAACGGCAATTCTTTGCGGATTTGGTGCAGGTATGACCTGGGGCGGTGCAATTGTCAGATTAAGAGAAGGTATTTGCTAAAATATTTGACATAAGAGGATATAATAATGAAAATATCACCTATCAACAATCAAACTTTTGGGGCAATTGTGCTCAGAGATAAAAGAGTTTTGCCGGCTGAATTATTGAAACAAGTCGAAGAAGTTTCTAATGGTAAGTTTCATGCAAACTCGTTAGAAAACAAATCATTAATAAAGGAAGTTATTAGAAATGATTATAATACGTCTTCTTTGTGGGGCAGATGGAATGAACTTGTAAATTCACAAAAAAATAATCCTGTAAATATATATTTAGATTTATTTTCGCCTGACGAAGAAATTCCTTTATATGCTTCCGGTTGGTATCAGAAAGCTACGGTACATAATAAGACTTTTAAGCAGCAATTTATCTATTTTCAAAAGCAGCAGTCTCCGATAAAGTTTCTTGAAAGAGCATGTAAATATGCCAATTTCTTAAAGTTTTTAGGATATAAACAATAATTTTTAAATATTTGAGTGATAGCGGCTGCCCTGTCTTGTCCCGCGTTGAAAGAGCTCCAGATTTATTCTGTTCAGGGTATCAAGTTTTCTTCCTATCCATTGAGGTGCAACAAGCGCTGTTCTTAATCCGTTTCCTGCCATTCTGTGAATGGTTGTTTGCGGTGGTAAAAGTTCCAGAAAATCACAGACTACGCTTACGTATTCATCCTCTGTCATGAGTTTGAGTTTTCCTTGTTGGTATATTTTTTCGAGTTTTGTATTTTCCAAAGCGCAGAGCATGTGAATTTTTACTCCGTCAGGTTCAATTTTTGAGAGCAATCTCGCCGTATTCATCATTTCTTCATAAGTTTCAAAAAGATTTAAAATAACATGTACACAAATATTTATACCGGAATATTTTCTGGTTTGTTCAAAACCTCGCAAAAAACAATCCAAATCATGCCCTCTGTTAATCATTTTAAGCGTTTTGTTATTTGCACTTTGAAGTCCGTATTCTATCCAAGTGTAATATTCGGGTGCAAAAGAATTAATTAAAGAAAGCTTTTCATCATCAATGCAGTCAGGTCTTGTACCGATTGAAATTCCTACAATATCGGGATGATTAAGCGATTCTTTGTAAATTTTTTCAAGCTCTTTAACAGGTTTATAGGTGTTAGTGTAAGCTTGGAAATATGACATAAATTTTTCGGCTTTAAATCTGTCTCTCAAAAAATCCATTTCTGTTTGAATTTGTTCCGGAATGCTTAAAAGATTAGAATGTGACTGAGAAAAACTTCCGCTTTCATCGCAGAATAAACAGCCGTGAACAGATAGCGTACCGTCACGATTAGGACAGGAGAATCCTGCATCAATCGTTACTTTATATACTTTTGCTCCGAATTTTTTCTTTAAGTATTCACTGAAAGAGTTGTATAGTTTTTCCTGCATAATTAACAGCGTATCATAAAAATACCCTTCGCTTTATATTTTCTGTGTTTTATTCTCCTCGTCCTTATATCTTTCTTATTATTTTTCTCCCCCCACTTTATTTACCCCCTCCCGCATAAGTGTCCGAGATAAATTCAAATAAAATCTCGCGAATTAGTATAAATAGAACATTTTCACCCTTTAATGCAATGTCCGAACCCATTTTTTTTGTCACCCTGAATTTATTTCAGGGTCTTACCGGAATGTAGTAAATATGCCATATTGGTAAGATGCTGAAACAAGTTCA
>CADCOS010000072.1 GCA_902803165.1 uncultured bacterium
GGGATAGCACACAACCTTTTCTGCTTTACTCCTTTGTTTTTTGTTTAACCACAGGTTAAATGATTTACCCCCGAGAAACCGTTCCCCTGAGTTTGCAGGAAAAATTTTAATTTTTCCGCAAACTCGAATTGTAACATTTTTGTAACATTAAAAAAAAACAGTCAATTTTGTCCCTTTAGAGGTTTTTACAATATTGCATTAAGTGTAAAAATTGTGAAAGGATGTGTGACTAAATGAATATTGGAATACAAAATTATCCGATAAATAACTCCTATAACACAAATTTTAAAAGCAAGAAAATTGTAACAAATACTGCACCTTTGATAACAGGAGCTCTGCTTACAACGACAGCCGCATTAACAAGACCGTTGAATGAAGCAACTAAACAACGATTGCTACTTCCTGATGATTATTTTGAATTAAGCACAGAACGGTGGCTTGAGACATACTATGGTCCTAAAATTCACAAAGCGGAACCATACACCCCAGAGAAAAATTTTTCAAATAAATCCGCAAAAGAATCAGCTATGGCGATGATAAGCGGAAGCAAGTTCACAAGTAAAAACATAATAAAAGATAATAGAGGTCGTATAATTAAGATTGTAAAAGAATTTGAACCTGCTTTTACTGTTACAAAAACATTTGACTATGAAAGCATTAGAAACAATGGTTCTGTTACCATAACTACCGACCATTCTTTTTCTGGTTCTAAAGATATTGAAAAATATAGAAACGGAAAACTCATTGAAAAGTACACAACAGATAAAAATACTAATAAGTTTTATAATAAAGAATTATATGTATACAATGAAGACGGAAATGTATCTAAGAGGTTGTCATATACCACTCATGGAGATCTTTGGGAATACGAATATATGTATGATAAAGACGACAGAATTATAAGCGTTAAAATCACACAAACAGATATTCCGAAAGAAGAACGTGACAATTATTGCTACCCTAAATGTAATAACGAAAAAATTATTAATTATTCCGAATACAAATATGATAAAAAAGGAAACCCGATACTTACAAAACATGAATCAAAGTATATAACAGCAAACGGTAAAACATACAATTCAACTGATAATTATGATATTGGATTTTATAATCCTAACGAGCACGTTAAATTGAAAGAATATAAATTAAATAACTAATTTTTAAATCAAAAATTATATCTACAAATTAATTAAAATTTTATAAATTTTTTGCAATGTAGTATCATCAGAAACCGTCAATATTTTATTGATATTCGTCAATAAAGTTACTCTATCAGTAAAATGTTCGTAATCAAATAAATCAACAACATTTACATTTAATGCATTTGATAATTTTAATAAACTTTCTTCTTTAGGGATTTGTATTCCTCTCTCTATTTTTGACAAATTAGATGCTTCCATATTTAAAATATCAGCAAGCTGCTGTTGAGATAACGACTTATTTTCTCTCAACTCTTTTATTCGTTTGCCAAGTTTTTTTGCAATTATACCCATAACAACAGAATACTATTTTTTACAAACAGTTAAAAGATTTTACTATAATCTATAAAATTGACAAACAAATCTTAGTAAGATTATAATATATGCATATTTGTCATTTTAAAACATTTTTTACATTAAAACTAAGCGTATTGTAATTACCTGAAAGGATATATTTTTATGAATAAAACTATTTTTACATTTTGGGAACCTAAAGATACAATTCCTGAATATCTTAAATTATGCATGAATACTTGGAAAAAATTTTTACCTGAATATAAGATTGTTATACTTAATTATGAAAATATTGAAAATTATCTTGATAAAAACTATTTTGATTATGTACTCTATACGGACTTTAGTTTACCAAAGCAAGCTGACGCCATTAGGGCAGCTATTTTGAAAAAATATGGCGGAATATGGCTGGATATTGATACTATTATTACATCAGATAAAATACGAAATATTTTAAATATTGAATCTGAATTTGTTACAATCGGAAGTCACATAGCTTTTATTAAAGCTGAACCATACGCTCTAATTGCATCTAAATGGGATGATAAAATCAAAATTCGTTTACAACTTTTTAAAAAATTTAAATATTCTAATAATCTGTACAAAAAAATATTTCAAATTTTTCATCCTAAATTATACAAAAAATTTTATAATTGGGATTATTTAGGCAATTCAATTTTAAAACAACTTTTTAAGACAAAAAATAAACATGAGTATTACAGTATAAATAAAATCGAAATAAACGCCTTTCCTGAAATAAATAAAAAAACAATGGACAGTGCCGATGAAAATTATAAAAATTTTTATTTCAATAATGATTTTTCAACAGAAGTTTTAAATTCCGAACGGGGAATAATACTGCTGCACAATTCTTGGACACCAAAAGAAGTTTTAAATATGCCAAAAGACAAATTTTTTGAAATGAATTGCACATTATCTAATATTCTAAAAAGTTTAAATAGTTAAAATTACACAGGCGATGCGGTAGCGAAACACGTTATATTTTTAAAACCTGCCTGCTTCAATACTTTTATCATTTCTTCAAAAGTAGCTCCTGTTGTACAGATATCATCCATTATTAATAAATTCACATCTGATACTTTGGATTTGTTGATTTCAAATGCGTCTTTTAAATTTTCCAAGCGTTCTTGTCGTGTTAATTTATACTGAGGTTTTGTATTTTTTATTCGCTTTATCAAATCAAAATCGTACTCATAATTACCGAGTTTTGCAAATTCCTCGCATACAAGTTCCATGTGATTATATTTTCTTTTTGAAATTCTTTTTTTGTGTAAAGGTACGGGAATTAAAACAAATTTTTTATTTTTTAAAACCTCATTTTCTTGTATATAATCATACATAAATTTTGCCTGATAATACGCCAATTCTTTTTTCCCGTGATATTTTAACCCTCTTATCAGTTTTTGCAATTCTTTTGTATAAACACCTGCGCAAAATACATCACACCCCAAAACAATCCGATTTGCTGTGTTATTTGAAAACTCAAGTTTATCATAACAATTCTGACACATTATTAAAGAGTCACGCGAACTCCCGCAAAAATAGCATTTTTTGCGATAAATTAAATCCAGCAAAGACTCAATAAATTTTCTCATATACTGATTATTCTAACTCGGTTTTTTCGATTTCTTTTGTGGTTATAAATTTAATAACATCGCCTTCCTGTATATCATTAAATTTAACAAATGAAATACCGCACTCAAAACCTTGCGCAACTTCTTTAACATCATCTTTAAATCGTTTAAGTTGGTCAACAGCCCCTTTAAAGATTTCCGCACCTTCTCTGTATATTGTGGCAGTATCATTCTTATTAATCTTACCTTCAGTAACATAACAACCGGCAATTTTAGTTGTTTTACCAATTGTGAATATCTGTCTGATTTCTGCCTGACCTGTTACAACTTCTTTTATTTCAGGTGAAAGAAGAGATATCATAGTATGTTCAATATCCTCAAGAACTTGATAAATGATATCATATTTCTTTATTGATACGCCTTCTTTTTCAGCTGCAGCCAAAGCGTTTGCATCTTCTTTTACGGTAAATCCGAGTATCAAAGCATTTGATGCAGAAGCAAGCATAACATCCGCCTCTGATATATCACCGACTCCAACGTGAATAATTTTTGTAACAATTTCTTTAGACTCAAGCTGTGCTATAGCTTGAGATACTGCTTCCGCCGAACCATGTGTATTTGCCTTGATAATTAGGTTAAGATGCGGTACATCATCCTCAGCCGCACCTGACTCTCTTCTCATATGAGCCGGAAGCATTGCATCAAGTCGTTTATTACGTTCTTTTTCTTTTCGTTTGTCAACAATCGACTTCATTTCTTTTTCGTTTTTAACAACTTCAAAATGATCACCTGCATTCGGAACTTCTGTCAAACCTAAGATTTCAACAGGAGTCGAAGGTTCTGCCTTTTGAATTCTTTCACCCGAATCCGAAAGCAGCGCTCTTACACGTCCGCAAGCCGTACCTACGACAACACAGTTACCTGCTCTCAATGTTCCGTTTTGAACAAGAAGTGTAGCTACCGGACCTTTACCTTTATCTAAGTACGCTTCAATTACTACACCCGAAGCCTCTGCCTTAGGATTAGCTTTTAAATCCTGAACTTCCGCAACAAGCAAAATATATTCCAAAAGTTCATCTATACCTTGACCTTGAAGAGCCGAAACTTTTACCGTGATAGTTTCACCGCCCCATTCTTCCGGAACAAGTCCGTGCTCTGTTAACTGCTGTAAAACTTTGTCAGGATTAGCACCAGGCTTATCTATTTTGTTAACTGCAACTATAATAGGAACTTCCGCTGCTTTAGCGTGGTTTATCGCTTCAATAGTCTGAGGCATTATACCGTCATCAGCCGCAACAACCAATATAGCAATATCAGTAGCCTTTGCACCTCTTGCACGCATTTCAGTAAAAGCTTCGTGACCGGGCGTATCAACGAAAACAATTTTCTTTTCTTGTTTATTATCAAGATAAACAGTATATGCACCGATTGACTGGGTAATACCGCCGACTTCAGTTGCCACTATCTTATGTTTTGAAGCTCTGATACTGTCAAGCAATGTAGTTTTACCATGGTCAACGTGTCCCATAATGGAAACAACAGGCGCACGCTTTTTGAGAAGTTTTTTATCAACTTCCGTAAGAGCTTTTTGTTTTTCTTCTTTTTCAAGCTCTTCTTCCATAAATGCTTCTATATCTTCCTCAAGAACTTCCAGTTCATACTCAGCACAAACTTTTTTTATTGTATCAACATCAATCAATTGATTTACTGTTGCCATAATACCTTGAAACATTAAAAATCTTACGATATCAGCAGGAGTTTTTCTGATTTTATCCGCAAGCTCTTGTATTGTCATAGGCTGATTTACTACAATTGAAGTAACAGCTTCTTGCTCTTCTTCTTTATGAGAACGTTTTTTATGCTTTTGCGCCGCAGCTTTTTCAAGAGAAATCATCTCTTGGTCTTCTTTTTTCGAATTAAAATCTTTATCTCTTTTTCTGTTATCAGATTTCTTCTTTGACTGACCTTTTCCTTCATAAATTTCCTGAGGAATAATTCGTCTTTCAACAAGCTTTTTATCTCCGCTTTCTTTTTTGAAAGGTTTTTTATCTTGAGAGTCTGCTTTTTTAGAAATAATGTCAACATTTCTCGGAGGAGCTTTTCTGACTATTTCAATCCTTGATTGATTCTTATTATATTCAATTTTTGCTCTTTCAACTTTAACAGCAGGCTTGTCTGCTTTTTTCTCAGGCCTAACTTCTTCTTTTACAGAATTAACAATATCTTCTTTCTTTTCTACAATTTCAACTTTCGTTGATTGCTCGGGACGTTTAACACGTTCTATCTTTGGTGCGGCATCAACCTTAACTTCAGGTTTTGATTCGGTTTTAACCACTTCCGGCTCTGATTCGGCTGTTTTGGCTTTTTTAACAATAAAAGCTTTCTTTGGCGTAGATTTCTTTTCCAC
>CADCOS010000073.1 GCA_902803165.1 uncultured bacterium
CGACTTATCACTTGTTACAACCGCTCCTTCCGTAATCTACCGTGTGCATAAAACGAACGGCGAAGTGGTTGAAATCGATAACCCTGCCAACCTTCCTGCGGCTCAATACAGAGATTATATAGAAGAACCTTATGTTAAAGTATCTATAATTGCTCCAAATGAATATGTAGGAACTCTTATGGATTTAGCTCAATCTAAACGGGGTATCTTTATTAATATGAACTATCTGGACAAAGTTCGTGTTGATTTAATATATGAAATCCCGCTAAGCGAAGTTATTACCGATTTTTATGACCAATTAAAGTCCCGCTCCAAAGGTTATGCAAGTTTGGACTACGAATTTTGTGACTATAAACGCTCAAAACTTGTTAAGCTTGACGTCATGCTTGCCGGAGAAGTGGTCGATGCGCTTTCTGTCATCTGTCATGAGGATAACGCATATTATATAGGTCAAAAATTGACCGAAAAACTTAAAACGATTATTCCTCGTCAAATGTTTGAGGTTCCTATTCAGGCTGCAATAGGCGGGAGAGTTATTGCAAGAACCAATATTAAAGCACTCAGAAAAAGCGTCTTAGATAAATGCTATGGCGGTGATATTACCCGTAAACGTAAACTTTTGGAAAAACAAAAACGCGGTAAGAAACGTATGAAAGCAATCGGACGCGTTGAAGTTCCGCAAGAAGCATTTATGGCAGTTTTAAGCCTTGACGAAGAATAAATTTGCTCTTCGTTGGTATATTAATTAATTGAAAGCGGCGGCAAATTAAAAATTTGCCGCCGCTTTCAAATATCTTTTAATTTTAGAATAACAATCTGAACAACAAGAATCTCTTATTTAATTTTTCGGAGAATTTTTTCAAATTCTCAACAGTTTCGGAAGTATCATTGATAATCTGTTTCAAATTATCTTTATCGCCTGTTCCGTTTACGGTTTCTAAGGCTTTTGATACTTCACACATAGTTACATTAAGATTATCTATTGAATCAGATATTTTTTGTTTCAAATGTTCGTCTTTTGTCATTTGATTTATAGAAGTTGAAATTTCATTCAAATTACTCATTACGCTGTTTAAATCTTCAGCAAATTCTTTGGAATTAACTGATCCGACAATAGGACTTAACTGTTTTGAAAGATTTGAAATAGCTTCTGCGGTTTCAAATACAGCAGGTTTGAATTTTTCATCCGATACAACACCGTTAATATTTGTAGCAAGTTTATTAAAGTTATTTGTTGCATCTGATAGCAAGAATAACATCGCATCAATGTCGTTTTTGGAAGCGTCAATAAGTTTTTCGGCTTTACCTAAAGTTGTTGTCGCCTGCGCTGTTAATTCTTTAAAGTTTGAAACGGTCTTAGTTAAATCCGCAATCATTTTATCACTCAAAAGCTCATTTACGGCTTTGTTCATTTCAGTTAAACCTTCGGCAGCTTTATATTGCAAATCCATAAAATCAGCGATTCTCATAGGTTCAACAACTGTATATGGTGAAACCTGATTAGGATAAGGCAGCGGAGTGTTATCTAAAGGCGCAATCCTTAATTTCTTTTCACCGTTTGATGTAAGAATTTGACCTCTCATAAAAGGCGGAACAATAAGCCCCGGAAGGTTTATAAAATAATCCACTTTGTATGCATAAGGTGTTTTTATATATTCTCTGACTGTTTCCGGTACCATTTGAGAAGCCATTATCTGTGATTTCTTAACTTTTCCGACATCATAATATTTTTCATCAAGCATAATCTCAACTGCTGAATCAGCCAAAATGAGCTGTTTATCATTATTAACAGGTATATATACCGAACGTATTTTAGGCGGAGTGATTTCCAAAAACTGTTCTCCGATTAAACCCGATTGTTGTATCGTAAGCATAGAAGCCTTTGGTATGGTTATATTTGGCTCTGTTATTACAAATTTCATTTTTACATAACTCGATTCGCCTTCAATTACAGGTACAATTTCTTCAACTTGACCGACTCTTAAACCCATCATCTGTACACCTGAACCGGGACGCATACCGTTTACATCCTTGAAATGAACTTCTATACGTTCGGCAGATGAAAATGAACGCCCTTTTACCCATAATATAGTAAATAACAATATCGTAATCGCTGTTATTGCAAGTAATCCTACTTTAAATGATGATGAAATTTTCATTCTTAAACCTCGTTATACATTCAGTTTCATCGGACCTTCTATGGTTGCATTCACAAACTGTCTTGTGTAATCAGTCTGTTCGGCGCATAAATCGTCCGGAGAACCTTCAAAAACTACTTTTCCATTATACAACATTAACACATTATCTGACGTCCTCCTAATCGTTGACATTTGATGTGTTACTACAATTGAAGCTGCATTTGTTTCGTTTTTTAATCTGACAATATAATCTTCTATTAATGTTGATGAAATCGGATCTAATCCCGCTGTCGGTTCATCATAAAGTATAATTTTCGGTTCTGTTACTATCGCTCTCGCAAAACTTACACGCTTTTGCATGCCGCCAGAAAGCTCTGAAGGAAATTTATTCTCTATTCCCGATAGTCCGACTAAATCCAGCTTCTCTGCAACAATCTTTTCAAGCTCTTTTTGAGTGTATTTCCCGCGCATGTCTTTTCTTTCCTGCAAAGCAAAAGAAATATTATCAAATACATTAAGGGAATCAAACAGTGCCGAATATTGAAACACCATTGCAATATCACCGCCCGATGTTATGATTTCTCCGGAATCTTTTTCTATTAGTCCGCTTATTAGTTTTAAAACCGTACTCTTTCCCGAACCGCTGAAACCTACTATAGACAAAATCTTTCCGTCATCAACCTTGAATGATATGTCGTCTATTACCGTTTTGTCATCAAATGATTTTACTAAATGTTTTACTTCTATTCCCATTCTTTTATACCTTTGGTCGGGAGACATCCGCTCCCGTCGTCCGTTTATTTAATTTTCTACAGGTCTCCCTCTTGAACAGCCCGCACGTCGGTTCGCGCCCTATGCTCTCGAGGTCGGGAGACATCCGCTCCCGTCGTTCGTTTATTTAATTTTCTACAAGTCTCCCTCTTGAACAGCCCGCACATTGGTTCGCGCCCTATGCTCTCGAGGTCGGGAGACATCCGCTCCCGTCGTCCGTTTACTAATAGAAAAATGCTGCTGCAAACAACAAATCTATCATTACTATTGACACAAACGACCAAACAACCGCTTTAGTCGTTGCTATACCTACGCCTTTCGCTCCGTCTTTCGCTCCCATTCCGCATGAACAGCTTATAACGGTTATTGCAAAACCGAAACTAATAGCTTTTAAAAGGCATACATTTATATCGTGCATACTCAAACCGAACCAAACCGAATCAAAGTATGCTTTATATGAAAGTTCAGAGGTTAAATTGGCTGCTACGGCTCCGCCTGCAATTCCGACTACTGATGCGATAATTACAACAAGCGGCATCATAATCGTTCCCGCAATTACTCTCGGTGTAAAGAGATATTCAATAGGATTTACTTTTAATACCTGAATGGCATCAATTTGTTCGGTTACTTTCAGTGTAGCAATTTCTGAGGCCAGAGAAGAACCTATCATTGAAATAATAGCAAATCCTGCCATAATTGCACCCTCTTCTCTGACTGTAAGAATCGCCATAAGCATGCCGACAAAATTCCCGCCGCCTTGTTTAACCATTTCTCCCGCAACTTGCATCGAAACAATAATTGAGGTCATTCCTACAATAGACAATGTAATCGGGAGTGAAGAAATTCCGAATCTTGAACACTGTTCAATTATTTCACGCGGTCTTGTGTTAAAATTTTTGAGTCCTTTGAAAAATGCAATAATGTACCCGAAAATTTCGCCGAGCGTTGTAATAAAATCAACTGCTTGCTCTGCAAATATTTTCCATATCTTATATGTATATGTCCCTTTGTAGTAAACCTTCATAAAAGTCCTCAAAGGTAATTATACAAAATTTTGAGATTTTAAACAATAATATAACCGTAGTATGAATTCAAAACATCCTCAAATGCATTTTCATTTCCGAAAAAGACACAAAATTCCGCTTTGCATTCACACATCATCTGCAAATCAGGTGTTTCAATCGGCGGCCCTGCCGGAGTTGTTCTGGCAGCATTTTCCGGATTCGATATAACTCCCGTTGAACGTAAAATCGGTATATACAAGCTGTTTTTATATACTTCATATTGTGTAAGTCCTTTTGTTACAACCCCGAGATTGTTTGAAGATTCATCAATCAAAAGTCCTCTCTGCATTGGGGCTGTATTTGTTTTGACTTCTTTACCTTTTGTGTCGGGAAGATTTTCTCTGATATTGTAATCAGAATCAAACTCACGTTTGATTAAAATATTCATATCCTCAGAATAAACCGTTTTAATTGCGGAAGGCATGTCAAATTTAACTTCTAATAAATGATTTTTTTGAGTATTATTCCAATCAAATTCGAATTTCAAATATTCGGAATGTTTATCAAGAGCAACTCTTAAAGAAATAACATCCCAAAGTCCGTCAAAATCAATTTTTAAGACAGCTCGGTTTTGACCGTTAAATAATACTTTTGTTCTTAATATTTTAAATTCTTGCCCGCAATCATTTTTTTCGGGAGCATTATTATAGCTGTCCCCGTTGTCTTTGAAATCTATAATTGAAAACGGAATAGAATTAATATATATTTTCCCATCTTGAATTTTTAATGATATTTTCGAATTTTCTATCGAATTATTTGTTACCTTTAAATCGCTGTCGGAAGACAGAGGCATGATAAACTCTGTTTCATTAGGTTCGACGTCATTTACTTCCGCAAGATAGGTGTATATTTTTGTATAATCTTCCGTTACGGGAATTTTCATTGTATCTGTTAATAATTTTTTTGAAAAACCGTTTCTTGAAGAAAAATATTCATATCCGTCGAGTTTTTGTGTGGTTTCAAATTCGACAATACCTGAAAACATTTTGTCCGAAAGATTTACAATCATTTTCGGCTCAAATTTTGATTCAAATTTTAATTCATCAATAATTGTATTGGCTATTTGAAGAATTTTTTTGTATCTTGTAATATTTTCCGAGTGTACTTCATCGGTCGAACATCCGCAAATGCTGTCGTGAGCTTGGTTTCTAAGAAGCATTTTGTATGCATATTTGATTATTTCTTTATATTTATCTTCCTCTCGGTTAAATTTTATATATCTGCATGCCAAATCAAGCATGTATGAACACTTTGTATTGTATCTTTTCAAATCAAGTCTTGATGAATGTACTCCTTGAAGCGTAAATGTTTTGGAATTATCTCTCAACTCATCATCAAATTTAAATTTATCAAAATTTGCCCGAACATTTTTGAAATAATCAAAAGGAGAACCAAGCTTAATATTATAATCTTCCCCGATAAGTTCATTAACGGAATCTATTTGTTGCTGAATATCAGTCGGCACTCCCAAATGGTCAGCACCAATAGGAAGTAAAACAAATAATCCCGATTTTTCCGATATCAGGTCAAGCTCTTTTTTTAATATTTGAGCTTTTTCTTCTACCGAACAATCTCTTGAAAAAACGTCCTGAAAATATCCTCTGACAAGGTTTACGGTGTCCATTCCGCACCATTTGAACTCGGAAGGAAAATCACCGCATCCGCGCCACACAACACATTTATCAATACCGAATTCCATCATGATATCGGTAACATTTTTGCTGTGTCCGAATGTATCCGGAAGATATCCGATAAAATCGGTACATCCCATTTCTATTGCATAAGACATGCCAAGTTCAAGATTTTTTTGAAAACATAATTTGTCTGTCAAAAATTCATCAACAAGGCAGTAAAACGGTCCTATATAAAGTTTTTTTGTGTATATTAAATTTCTTACCAAATCCCTTTTTTCGGGACGAATTTCCAAATAATCTTCTAATGCCGAAACCTGTCCGTCAAAATAAAAGCAAGGAATTTTGTTGGTTTCAAGCATATACAGAATATTGTCAAAAACTCTCAGTAATCGCATTCTGAATATCTCAAATTCGCGATACCACTCTCTGTCCCAATGTGTGTGCAAATATGCTATAACTTGCTTTCTCATGTGAACAATTTTAACTCAAAATTTTTATTCAATCAACATGAAATGAAGCCGTTTTGAACAATAGTGGCTATAATGTCGTTACAATATTGAAAAATCGGAGGTGTCGTATGAAAAAGATTGTGTTAAGTTTAATGTTAGCAGGGGCTTTATCATTATTTACACCTGCATTTGCCGCACCGCCTGACGGACCTCACGGAGGAATGAATCCTGCAATGCACCATGTTCATGCAGGTCCGCCTCCAATCAGACCGCATCACAGAGCGCATGGTGCGGTAATGTTTAACATGTCCCCCAGGCACAGTTATTGGCACAACGGGAATTACTATTACGGTAATGTCAGCACTGTAGGGTTTAACAACTATTATTGCCCGTGTTACGGAGTGTGCAGACCGTTTAGACATCCCGGCCCGCAGTATAGCTCGGGATTCTATATAAGTTTTTAAAACTTTCTTCCAATCTAAAAGGGGTTAGAAGAATCTAACCTCTTTGTTTTATTATTTTAAAACATCTTGTAAATAATCTAATTTTTCTTTTATATCAAATTGGTGGTTTCCTACAAAAAATCCTTTTTTATCAATAAAGTCAGCATTTTTTAAGTCACCAAAAATTTCATAGTCAAACCATTTAACGACTTCTTTTCTTGCAAAATTGCCTGCCACAATCGGGCGAGTGTCAATATTGGCTTTAGTTAATTTTTCAATTACATCTTCTCTTTTAATTGATTCGTCTTTAATCAAAAATGAAAAACCAAACCAGCTTGAAGTTTCAATCTCTTTTTGAATGATAAACCTGTCATCATTTTTAAATAGTTCTTGAAAATATTTTGCATTTTCTCTTCTGTGTCTTAAAAATTCCGGCAATTTTTTTAATTGTTCAATTCCGATTGCTCCCATCATTTCAATCGGACGAACATTATATCCTGGAAGAATAAATCTGAAACTTTCTTCAAATGCGACATCTGATTTAGTGCAAAGTTTATTCTCTTTAGGCAAATGTCTTGTCCAGCCGTGAGAACGAAGTGAAAGCAAAATATGATATAATTCTTCATCGTCAGTACCGATTAAACCGCCTTCCATTGTGGCCATGTGATGAGAAAAAAAGGTTGAATATGTTCCCATTAAACCGATTGAACCAAGCTGTTTTCCTTTATAAACACCGCCTAATGATTCACAATTATCTTCCAAAAGGTAAATGTTCTTATTTCCGATGATATTTTTAATTTCATCATAATCATTCGGATTACCCAGCAAATTAACGGCAAAAATAAGACGAGTTTTGTCTGTTACAGCTTTTTTAAGTTCTTCTGTATCAAAATTGAGAGTGTATTTATCAACATCAACAAATTTTAATTTTAAACCGTATTGATACAAAGGATAATATGTTGTAGCCCAAGAAACGGCAGGAACAATAACTTCATCACCTCTTTTTAAAGGGTTCTCTTTTTTATAAAACAAAGAAGCGATTGCAAGCAAATTAGCACTTGAGCCCGAATTTACCATAACGCAATATTTATTCTGAGTGAATTTTGCAAAGTCTTCTTCAAATTGCTTGACATGTTTTCCCATTGTGTACATGTCTGTTTTGATTACATTATTAATTGCTTCGATTTCTTTATTATCCCATGATGAGCTTGCTAATTCGTATTTCATTTACTCTCCTTTATACTCATTTAAAAAATAATCGTAAGTTTTTATTATTCCTTCTTCCAAAGTATGTTTAGGTTTCCAGCCAAATTCCGTTTGACGTGATATGTCAACAAGTTTTTGTTTCATGCCGGCAGGCTTTGTCAAATCGTGGTTAAATTTACCGCTATATCCGACAACTTTTGCAATCGTTTCATAGTATTCGTCGACCGTATAGTCATAACCGAGCCCGATATTCATTAATGCAGGCATTCTGTCAAAATTATTAATACAATAACTGATACCGTCCGCTAAATCACCCGCATACATAAATTCTCTTCTTGCTTTTCCGTCCCCCCAAATATCAACATTATTTACTCCTTGCTCCTTTGCTTCGTGAAGTTTTCTGATAACAGAAGGAATCATGTGTGAATTTTTAGGTGAAAATTTGTCAAATCTGCCGTATAAATTGCAAGGAATCAAAGTTTTATATTGATAACCTTCAAATTGACGGCTTATATATTCACACATTTTAAGAATAGAAAGTTTTGCAAGTGCATAACCTTCATTAGTCGGTTCCAACTCTCCTTGCAAAACGTATTCTTCTTTTAAAGGTTGTTTATAATTTCTCGGATAAGAGCATGAGCTGGATAAATTGAGGAATTTTTTGATTCCGAGTTCGTAAGAAGCTCTTACAACATTAATCCCCATTAATACATTGTTTAAGAAAAATTCATAAGGCCGGTTAATGTTTGCCTGAATTCCTCCGACAAGTCCCGCACAATGAATTACAATTTCAGGCTTTTTCTCATTTAAAAAAGCTTTTACTGCGTTATAATCTGTTAAATCCAATTCACCATGACTTGTTGCAAAAACATTGTGATTCTTTAAATCTTCATTTTCCAATAAATTTTTTCCGACAAGTCCGTTTTTTGCAGTTACATAAATATTAAGCCGCTTTATAGTAATATCTTGGTTTTGGGGATTCACTTAGCATCCCCCTTTACGTACATGCGGGTTTTAGCTTCATCAATTTCCTGCGGAATTAAAATTTTATATCCGTTTTCTTTCAATATTTTTTCCTTTTTTGCGAGTTCAAGGTCTGATGCGACCATTTCTTTTACCAGCATCGGTAAATCATATTTCGGCTCCCAACCCAGCTCTCGTCTTGCTTTCGAACTATCTCCGAGGAGATATTCAACCTCAGCAGGTCTAAAGTATCTCGGATCAACTTCAATTAAAGTTTTACCGCTTTGTTTATCAATACCTTTTTCGTCCACACCTTCTCCGACAAATTCAATATCAATATCCAATTCATTGAATGCCATTTTACAAAAATCGCGGATAGAAGTTGTAACTCCTGTTGCTAAAACATAATTATCCGGTTTATCTTGCTGCAAAATTCTCCACATACCTTCCACATAATCTTTAGCATGTCCCCAGTCACGCTTTGCACCAAGATTCCCAAGATACAACTTATCTTGCAAGCCCATTTTTATCTTCGTTGCAGCCATTGTAATTTTTCTTGTAACAAAAGTTTCTCCTCTGCGAGGTGATTCATGGTTAAATAAAATACCGTTTGAAGCAAATGTTCCAAAGCTTTCGTTATAATTTATACAAATCCAATAAGCATAAAGTTTGGCGACAGCGTACGGTGAGCGCGGATAAAAAGGAGTTTTTTCGTTTTGAATCGGTTCTTGAATTAGTCCGTAAAGTTCGGAAGTTGAAGCTTGATAGAATTTTGTCTTCTTTTCAAATCCGTTCATTCGAATTGCTTCCAATAGTCTTAAAGTTCCCAATGCATCACAATCTGCGGTATATTCAGGGCAATCCCAGCTGACTTTTACATGAGATTGTGCTCCGAGATTATATATTTCATCAGGTTCAATATCGTGAACAAGTTTAATTAAAGCGGATGAATCCGTTAAATCACCATAATGAAGTTTCAACATCGCATTTTTGTCATGACAATCTTGAAAAATGTGGTCAATTCTTGATGTATTAAAAGATGATGCACGACGCTTTATACCATGTACTTCATATCCCTTATCCAGAAGTAACTCTGCCAAATAGCTTCCGTCCTGTCCGGTAATACCTGTAATAAGTGCTCTTTTCATCAGTCCTCCGATTTAACTTTTATCCATGTTCCAAAATCTGTATTATTATAATTTGTAACTCCGGCGATTATCTTATCTTTATTATTACATAAATATGCAGCCCAAAAACTGAAAGTTGAATTAGCCATTATTCCGTTTTTGCATTGTGTCATCAAATAAAAATCTTTCCAATCTTCATTATTTTTTTCATTTGTGTTACCAATAAATTCGAAGTCACATCCTATATTAAATTCATTGTTAATATAATCGTCAGATTCTCTTGCAAAAACGAAAAATTTCGGATTTTCAAGGTGCTCTTTCATATATTTAACGGCATTTTTATAATAATCTAAGCCTAAATCCCAGCCCAAGTTGATAAAATCGCCTCTTCTCACATGAATAAAAACCGAATTTGAATTTTGAATTTTATTCAACCAATTTTGATTAAATTCATCTTGCGGAACCGGAAACGTAAAATCTTTTCTTATAACGTCAGAAATATCAGAAAAATAGCGTGGATTTATAAAATAACCGCTAAAATATGTTTTATCGGAGTTGAAAATGTTCGGGTTGAATATTTGAGGATCTTCTGTTTCCATATCATAAAAATATTGATTAATTTTTTTTGAAAATTTATCAATTAATTTTGTTTTAAAAGGCAGTTTAAATTGTTTTAAAGCCTTCTTTGTATCTTTTTCAGAAGCAAATTTTAAATCCAAATTAAATATACTTAAAGGGAATCCCCAATATGATACTCCCGCTTCATTCTTTTCGCCGACATTCAATGAAGATATTGTTACATAAGAACTGTCAAAAAATATTTCTCTGCCTGTTTTTATTTGAAGAGCACGGGCAAATGCATATTGATACATCTGATTTCCCAAACCACCCATAAGATTTATAATTGCAGGTTTTTTCTTCTTACTTTCCATTAAACATAACTCATAAAAATATTTTTATACAGATTATGCTAGCACATAATTTATGCAATGTAAAATGAAAACTATGTTAGACAACATCTTCCGCTTTAAGCTGAACTATTCCGGCTTCGGGATTTAGTGCTTCAATATAAATTTCGTTTTTACCTTCTGCCAAACATTCTTTCCCTGTCATAACAAGTGTTCCGCTTTGTCCGAGTCTGAAAATTATCGGGTTTTCTTCTGAAACATCATCGGCAGTATATTCTACCCCGTTGGTTATAAATTTTACGTCTTTTGATTCAAAAACAACTCCATTGATTTTTACATAGTTAAATCCGCTTATTTGTCCCGGACCTAAAACATTTTTCAATACAATGCTTGCGCCGTTATCAAGCTTTTTTAAAGAACCTTTTTGGTAAATTTTTCTGATTAAAAACTCGGGGACTATAGCCATATTAACCTCATCTATTTAAACAACTGACAAATTTTAAATGTTCCTAATAATATTTTAACATTTTTTAAGTCAGATTTAAAGCCCCATGCGGATTTTACGTTTCTCTCTTTTTCCCACACGACAATTTCAAGCTTGTTGTGCGGTTTTAAAAATTCGTTTATTAAATAAAATTTTTCCTGAACATGTCTGCGTTTTATGTATCGGCCTATTTTCACACCGTTAAGGAAAATAGTTGCTCTTCTGCATCTGAAATTTTCAAATGAAATATATTTTGCAAAAAATACGTTGTCTTTAATATCGACGTCAAAATGTGCTGTAATCTTTGCAAGATAAGGATTATCACTTTCGTATTTCTTACTGCGCTCGGGGGCGAGTTTGTCACATACATAAAATTCTACAGGAATATTAGGAGTCGTTTCAAAGAAAACTAACCCTCTCGGGCTGTTTGTATCTCCCGAAAACCCTTTATCAAATCCCAAATTTTGTACAAGAATTGTTAATTCATTCATGTCTTTGGTGAGTATTTTTTCATTTAAAGGTACTGATATGGTTTCGGGTACTTCCTGTAACTTTTCAAGTTTATAGCTGTTTCTGTTTATAATTTCTTTACCGTTTATGTACATTGCAAAAAGATGTCTTGCGCTCAAAGTAATTTCGGTTATATTATTCGGAATTTTTGCTTTATACCAAATAAATTCATCATAAATATCACAAGAAAATGCATCTGTTTTACCTTTGACTTTCTTCCAATTCGAATAGTCATAATCAATGTCAATTTCAGGTGCGCAAAACTGTACCTCGTCAATCTTCAACTCTTCCGAATCTTGATTTTTGTCGAATTCGCTGATTATACAGCTTTTCTTTCCGAATTTATACTTTAAATCAAAATAAGCAATTTCTGTATTTTTTTCAACGGCAACCGCACTGTTTGGGAGTACATAATCTGCATTAAATATCATTCTGTCGCCTAAAAACCAGCTTTTGTCGGCGAGTTTTTTGGTCAGGAAAATTATCTGAGTTGTTTTGCCGTCTTTTTGATAAGTGTAATTTGCGTAATCTTTTTGTGCTCCCGAAATTACACTTCCGTCACACAGATAAATATTTGAGTTGTCGTCAGAAATAAAGAAAATTGCTTCTTCGTTTTCATTTTGAAGTCTTGTAAAAATTTCCGTATCAGAAAATTCGATTTCGCAACCTTTAAGTTTTAAGTTTATCGGACATATTTTCATATCATAAGGCTTGAGTTTTACTGTTTTATTAAACGGTAAATCAATCTCTGCCGTTTCGGAATTCATATTACGTAAAAATAGCCAATCGCAGTCATTATTCAAATCATGGCGCATTTTTACATATATATTTTCTTTGGAAAAGTTAAAATCTTTCGGTTCGGTTTTGGTAAAATCAAAAGAATCCAAAAAATAATTAATCTCTTTTGCTTTATAAAAATTACTTTGCGGAACTCCGAATTCATCAATAGGCGCAGTAAATTCATAACTCGTATAAACTTCATCACATGCCAAATCAGCCCAATTAGTTCCGCCGACTGCAAGATAATGATTGAAAATTGTTACACCTTGAGAAAGTGCTGTTTTTGTCATTATGTTTATGTGTTCATCACCTAAAGAATCCCTGATATGTTTGTATCCTGAACCATCCCATTTATCAAACCAACCGGATTGCATTTCTGCAATAAACGGAGGGGAGTCTTCTTTTGCACATCTGAATATGTCTTCAACATTATCCAATGTATCAAAACAGTAACTTTCTTCCTTCCAATTTTGATTCGGATTTATGTAAGGATAAAGGTCAAGTGCATATATATCAACACAATCCGCCCATAATCCTGCAAAATAAGCGTCATTATGAAAAATCGGGCATGTAATACCTCTGTCTCTCGCCATTTTATATAATTGGCGCATGTAATCTTCTTCCATTGTATCTGTTGCATATTCGTTTTCTATTTGGAACAAAATCACATTATCAAAGTCTTTGATTATAGGGATTATTTGGTCATACCATTCGGCAATATATTCCATATATTTCGGGGAATATTTATATTCCGTTCCGATTCTGTTTCTCGGGATAACATCTTCCGCTTTTAAAAGCCAAAAAGGAAGACCGCCGGCATTAACCTCCGCATTAATAAACGGGCCGGGACGTGCGATAACAAAAAGCCCCGCCTTTTTTGCTTCCTGAAGTACTTTCCTTACATCTTTTATCCCTGAAAAATCGTATTCACCTTGTTTCGGACTGTGATAATTCCAATTGAAATATATGTCAACCGTATTATATCCGCCGGCTTTCATTTTTAAAAAACGGTCACGAGCCATGTCAGCCCCTGGTGTACGAAAATAATGAAACGCACCGCTTTTTATAAAAATGCGTTTTCCGTCAACCATTAGGGAATATTTATCAAAAGTTACTTCCATCTCTTCTATTGTACAATTATTTTCAATTAGGTCAAATAATTATTTTATATTCACTTGTTGTTCACTTTTGCATGTCGGGCAGTCTTTTTTGTAGCATACAGGCTCTGCATGAATTGAAATCGAACTGTTTACAAACTCCGCTTGGATTTGTTTTTCTATCTCATCGCAAATTTTATGACATTCGCAAAGGGTTGTATTTTCTTTAAATTGCAATATCAAATCTATATCAATTGAAGGTCCTGTCCTTCTTGTTTTTATACTCTGTTCTTTTAATGTGACATCAGGAGAAAAATTGGAAACAATATTTTTAATTTTGTTTATCTCTTCTTCAGGTAATGAATGGTCAAGAAGCCGCATCCATGTTTGTTTTATAATTTTGTAGCCTGTATTAAATATAAATAGCGCAACAAAAATAGCAATTAAAGAGTCAAGTACGTAATATCCCGTTAATTTTATCACAATTAATCCAAGCAATACTCCGATTGACGAATATACATCCGTTCTCAAATGCTGACCGTCAGCATATAAGGAAATTGAATTTGATTCTTTTGAAACTCTAAATAAATAAGCGCTTATTAAAAAGTTCATTACTACTGCGAGGAACATTACAGCAATACCGAGGGTATTTTCTGTTTCTACAGGCTGATTGTGTATAATTTTTCTGACAGCTTCATATATTATGCAAAGAGATGCAAATATAATCAGCATACCTTCTATAAATCCCGACATATCTTCGTATTTGCCGTGACCATACGGGTGATCATCATCTGCCGGTTTGGAAGATTTTAAAACCGAGAAAAAAGTTACAATTGATGCAAACAAATCACTCAATGAATGAATTGCTTCCGAAACAATACTCATGCTTCCCGTAATTATACCTGCGATAAATTTAAGGGAAGTTAAAATAAGGTTTGATAATATTGATAACTTTGCCGCGAATTTTTTCTTTTTTTCCATATTTAAAAAGCAGAGCTACGTTTACTCCTCAATAACTCTTTTTGCTTCTATAACTACAGGAAGCGCTCTAACTACACAAAATACTATAGCAAATATAGCTGCGCCGTAACCGATTGTCCAAATAATTTCCGCATAAGGTATTCCGTTTATTTTTGCAGCAACAATAAGGACAAATGCTACTACTTTAGCTACCGCATAGCTGATTCTCATAAATTTTGAACCTGTTATCCATTTGCAAATCGGATTAACTTGCATACCAAAAGGAGTTAACCCTTTTTCCATAGCTGCACTTCTTATTGTATCGGTTACAAATCCTCTTGTAATAGCTATAAGCGGGAATAGAATACTTATCCAACCCATAACCGCAAACAAAATCCAGTAAGTATTTTCTACAATTCTATCGCCCATAATATCTAACAATGCTCCAAACTTGGAAACTTCGTTAAACTTTCTTGCGACATATCCGTCAACGCCGTCAAGTGCAAATGCAAGTATTGTTAAAATTAATGCCCAGGTGTATGCTGCGGCATTACCGTTGGTTGCGTATATCAGATAAACCGCTGCAAACATTACAAAAATTCTGAATATTGAAATAAAATTAGCCATTTCTCTCCTTCTTATTTATCGCTTTTACCCCTTCATACGAGACAGAGCAAAGTCTTTTTTATTAAGGTCTTCAACTTTGGAGCCAAGCATTATTTTTTCCGCTTCTTCTAAGATACTTATTACTTTAAACCCGTTTTCTCCGTCAGAACGAGCTTTTTGACCTGATTCGCAGCAATGTACAAAGTGCTGGCATTCAAGCTTGAGCGGTTCAATTTCAAGATAATCAATCGGATAATCTTGAGTATTTGCGGGAACGAAGTTGTCATATACTTTTAATTTGTTATTAGGCAAAGTATCATCAAATATTGCGGTAGCCTTTGTACCTCTAACCAACAGAGTAACGTGTTTTTGAGGAGTAATCCAGCTATCCGAAATATGTCCTATCATTCCGTCTTCGAATTCAATAGTAACGTGAGTGATATCCATAATTTCGTTTCTGTCGGAGGAGCAGCCGACCGCAGAAATTACTTTAACGGGATCTTTTCCTGTAGCGTAAGCTATCATGGATACATCGTGCGGAGCTAAATCCCACATAACGCTTCTGTCGTTTTTGTGATAATTTACATTTAATCTGTCGCTTTGTGCATAAACCAATTCGCCCAAAACACCTTCTTCAATAAGCATTTTCAAACGATTTACGGCAGGATGGTAAAGAAGAAGATGACCTACCATTAAGACAAGCCCTTTTTCTTCCGCTAATTCCGTAAGAACCTTAGCTTCTTCGGCAACCGTCGAAATAGGTTTTTCAACATAAACATTTTTGCCTGCTTCAAGCATAGCTTTAACTATCTTAAAGTGTGTATGGCTCGGAGTTACAACCGCAACGGAAGTGATTGACGGATTATTTATAATCTCGTTAAAATCCTTTGTTACCTTAACTCCCGGAAACTGTTCCTGTACTGTTTTTAAAGACTCATCATCCAAGTCGCAAACAGTATCCAATACGTTTAAATTATAAAAATTGCGGACAATATTTTTGCCCCACATTCCCATACCGATAACTGCAATCCTTTGTTCTTTCATACTCATCCACCTCGCCTGACTGCAATATTATATTACAATAGTTGTTAATAGTAAAGAAAAAGCTTGAGACTGAGTCTCAAGCGGTAAAAGGGAAAAGGGATTAATAATATTTAAGGATTTATAAATTTTTTCATAGCGTGTCAAACATGGCTGTAAA
>CADCOS010000074.1 GCA_902803165.1 uncultured bacterium
AGGGTCAGAAGTTCGAGTCTTCTAACGCCCACCATAAAAAAGGAAGTGACTTTTGTTACTTCCTTTTTTATTTGGAAGTTTTGATAGTGAGAACTTCGGTTGAAGTTCGAGCGACCTGTGAGCAGAGTGCGTAGTGCTTTTGTTTTGAAGTGCGATTAGCACAAAAAGCAAAACACGAAGACACGTTTAATGCGAACAGGTCAAGACAGTCTTCTAACGCCCGCTATGAATGAGATGATGACTTCTGTTATCATCTTTTTGAGCGAATCTGCTCACATTCTGCTTATTTGTGTTTGCTTAGAAAATTTGCTTATTGCCGGCTATCAGTATAGTTGTTGTTTTATAATAATTTATTTTCAATTTCTATCGGCGTTTTTAGAGATTTTAATTTTATCTTTGTTGGTTTTAAAACCAATGCATCTGATTTTACAACCGCAGGCTGCTCTGTTTTTGCGAATTTAACATTTTTGTCTTTAATTTGAACTTGCTCAATATTTTTATTCTTCGGCTTTCTCAATTTAACAAGAGCGTCAAAATCAGGTGATATACTTAATTCAAAATGAAATCTTCCCCATTTATCCGCTTCTTCGTGGTTGTTGTTCATGAGCGGAAAGCCCCAGGAAAGTCTGAGAGACATATCTTTGGGTAAATTTATACGAATACCGCCGCCGATACTCATAAGAAAATCATTTTGGTTATATCCTTCTTTGCCTAAACCTGTACCCTTATAAGGAAAAATCCCTGCGTGGTCAGCAAAAACAAAACCTTTCATAAATGTACCCAAAAACGGGTATTCTTTTGTTTTATCCTTGTTCTTTATAGTCCTCGGAAGTATGGGAAACAGCATTTCAGCACTCAAAATATAACCGCTTCTGCCTATTAATAACCCTTCGGAATATCCGCGAACGGTTGCTGCGCCGCCTGCAATCATTTGATCAATATAAGGAACTATTCGTTTATTTGGAATAACCTGATAATTGCCCCGTAATGTTCCTACACAGCCATGACCAAAATCATGCACCCTTAAAATGCCGCCGTCTAATCTTAAATAACTGTCATCAGCGTCAAATTTCGGAAATGAATAGCTGACATTTTGGTTCAGATACCAAATGCCTCTTTTTGTATCATATCTGTAATTTAGACCTGTTTGGACAGTTGCAACTTCATCTTTAAATAAATCTTCTCCGTCAAAACTTGTTGCAGACCTTTTATATGCTAATGATGTTGTGCTTGATAATTCTGTCCAAGGTTTGCGGTACAAAGGCTGGGTGTAATACACGGAATAATTTTGAGAACGGCTTTTGATGTTAAACAGTTTATACGGACCGTGTCCGATTTTTGTATTACTTGATGAAAAAGAAAAGCCTACTCTGCCGTCTTTTTTATTTACAGGAAAATTATAGTCGGCAAATGGTGTTACGGAGTATTTATTTGCATACGCACCGAGCATGAGCCGGTCTCTAAAGCCGAATAAACTGTCATTTTGCAACATTAAACCGCCGCGATACTTGCCGATAGTGGTTCTTCCTGCATTATCCATTAATGCCGTTATATGAAAGGGAGATCTCTCCCTTACTTTTACGTCAACATCAGTCGTTCCGGATTGGCTTTGTCCGGGGAGTAAAGTTCCGTTTAACTCTACACCGTCGTTGTAACGATTGAATATCATTAATTTTTGCTCTAAATCCTGAATATTAAACAACTCGCCCTTGTTGAGATTCAAGCGGTCTTTAATATATTTTGATCTGGTCCACTTGTTCCCTTCAATCGTTAAATCACCAACTTTGCCCTCAAGGAGTTCTATTTTTATTGTTTCGTTTTCAATAGTTTGTTCGGGTAAATATGCACGTGCTGTTACAAACCCTTTTTCAAGATATAACTTATTAATGCGGTTAACTATTTCTTGCAGTTGTTCAAAGGTAAGGTTTGTCTGGGTATAATCTTCAATTATATCTTTTATTTCTTGTTCCGTTAAAATCTGCGAGGGTGAAACTTCGATGTTGTTGATATAAACTCCTTTAGTTGCGTAGTCTTCTATATTTGCTTTTTCAACTTTTGTCTTAATTTTTTTTTGTTTTTCAGGTTTGATTTTACTGTCTTTTTTGTGTTTTTCATTATTTTGAAAATCTTCCTGAATTTGTTTCTCCATTTGCTGTTTTTTTAGGGTTTCCAAATCGTGAGTGTTTATAGTTCCCGCCTGAGGTATAATGTACGGTACAATATCAGGTGCTGCAAACGTATGAGTTTGCATAACAGTACAGCATATCAAACATAGTAAAATTCTGTTTTTCATCTTCCCTCTGTAAAATATGATAGCATAAAATTTTAAAATTAATAATTCTATTACACAAAATCGTGCTAAAACACTAGGCAAACAACTAAACATGTGCTATAATTAACTGTGTAATATAGGTTTATGTAATATAAGTTAGTAATTAAGAGCTCAATGGAATATAAGAATTTATCTAAGAAGATTTTTGCCTCATTTTTGTGTGCCAATTTTATGCTGGTGTATATGCCTGCAGGCGTTTTTGCGTCTGATATAACAGGAGTTATTCCGACAGCTGCCGCAGGTGGCGGCAATATTTATAACATAGATGCAGCAAAGGTTTCAGGCAGTACCGGTTTTAGGAATTATGATAAATTCAATCTTGATCAGGGTGATATCGCTAATTTAAAATTCAATAACTATACAAAATTCGTTAATTTGGTTAACAATCAAATAATAATTAACGGTATAGTTAATTCCATGAAAGGGAATAATTTCTATAACGGACATGCCATATTTGTTTCTCCCAACGGAATGGTGGTCGGTGCTTCAGGTTTGCTCAATGTCGGTTCATTATCGGTTCTAA
This sequence comes from uncultured bacterium, assembly GCA_902803165.1. Lineage (GTDB taxonomy): Bacteria > Cyanobacteriota > Vampirovibrionia > Gastranaerophilales > Gastranaerophilaceae > CAG-196. The sequence goes on from CADCOS010000074.1 coordinate 2,856, forward strand.
CCCCATCCCAGAGTAAATATAATACATTTTTGAGCAAGTATAATGCGGATAATTTATCCGGTTATGAATATAATGCAGATGGCTATAAAGGTTTAGTTAAAGATTCTCACGGGAATATAGTAATTAA
>CADCOS010000075.1 GCA_902803165.1 uncultured bacterium
AACGGTGTTCCCGAAGAAGAAATTTATAATCACGAATATAGAAACAGAATAAAAAATCTTTTGGGTGAAAAATATTCCAATAAAATTAAAAATATAAGTATATATAACCCAAATAATACACCTTCTTCAGTTGCGGAACAAATTAAACCCAATATACCGGACGCAAAAGTAATAGAAAAAGTGGTAGATGTTTATATGCAAGAACACGGATTCAAAAAAAGTTCGAATGATGCAGTAAAAAATCTATTATATAATTATTCTGATTCAATAGTTAAAGTAAATTGTTCAAATGCTGAGATAAAATCGCTGCTGTATAAATACCTCGCTTCGATGGTCAAAGTGTATTCGCCTGATACGCTTTCAAGAGTGCTTCGGCAAAGACACAAGGAGATAACTGACCGAGTTAAACAAATGGGTAAGTCTATGGATAATGTATTCTATATTATTCCGGAAGATAACAAAAGCTATGATTTAATAAATTATATGTACTCTCAAGTAAACCATGTCAGCCCTAATAAATTTGTGCGCCATATTGCGGATGTCCCGCAAAAAAGCATTGTCGTCGTAATTGATGATGTCGTCGGTTCGGGAGATTCTATGTCGGGAGATTCTTTTGATTATTACTCGTTCAAAAAGAAGAACGAGTCGTCTAATGTAATATTCTCACCTATACATGTTTGCAGCATAGGATTAAAAGCAATTAACGATACAATAAGCTCATTTAAAAGAGTACAAAAAGATGTGGTTTTATCAGACAAATACAATTATTCGAGTTACAAAAAATTTAAAAATAAACTTGATGAAAATGAAAAGGATATGTTATATAGTGCTATCGGTTTTCTGGGGCATATAAGCAACGGGCTTTGTGTAGCGTTTCCTTATATGATACCCGACAATTGTTCAACTTTTGCTTCATATCTTTTGGATTTTTGCTTAAATTGTAATAATGACCGTGCAAATAAGGCTCATCCGAATAAAGAGGTCTTGAATAAAATGCGAGAGTAAAAATAAGTATTCAGCTATTTTTTAGCTTTCTTTTTACCCTTTACTTCGCCCAAATCAAGACTGACTTCATCATTGGAAATATTTTTTCCGATAAACTTTTCCAATTCGGCCCTAGCGGAATTATATTGGTATAATGAGTTATAATACTGAAGCATGGCATCTTGGTACTGAACCTGCGATTCTTTTAATTCAACAGGATTCCCGACTCCGACTTTGTATCTGCCGTAAGAAAGCTCATAATTTTCTTTAGCCTGTTTTAATCCTAAAAATGCAACCGGAATAGAATTTTTCTTTTCAATCATAGAAAAATAAGACTGCTGAATCTCAAAATAAATATTGTTTTTTGTATTTGTTGAAGCGGATTTTTCTTTCTGATGCAAGGCTTTTGCTTCTTTAATTTCGTTACGAATCAGCATGCCGTTTATAGTCGGAAAATTTAAGTAACCGCCGAAATTATAACCGTGATTTGAAGACCAATGACGTCCGCCTATTTGAAACTGTCCTTCTGCCGTTAATGTCGGGAAATATGATTTTTTAGCAAGTTTCAAATTTTGTCTTGCTTCTTCCACTCTTATTTCCGCAAGTTTAAATTCCGGACGTGATTCTTGTGCCGTTGTAATCGACTCTTCAAGCGTAATATCGCAAGGATTGTATCTCAAATTATCGGAAATTTTATATTTGCTTGCATAAGGAAGACCGATTGTGTTGCTGAGTTTTGCCATAGCAATTTCTACGGCGTGGTCTGCCTGAATAAGCATTAATTTTGCATTACTCAAGTTTACTTCAGCAATTGTTACATCAACTTTCGGAGAAGTTCCGGATGTGTAAAAAGCTTTTGCTTGATTGTAAAAAGCCTCATATCTTTCCACCATATCTTGAGCAACTTTTTTTGCCTCTAGAGAATATTGTAAATTATAGTACGCTTTTTTCACTTCGCAGACGACATCATTGACTGTACCTGTTAGGGCGATTTGATATCCTTGTTTATCCAAACGGCTTATTGTGGCTTTGTTTTGCGTAACTCCGAAATCATAAAGCATTTGAGATGCGCTTATCTGTCCCAACAGATAATAACTGTAAACCAAATTTTCTCTGAAAACATCGGACAATTGCAATTGTCTTATTCTTGTATAACCTGTTTGCCAGCTGAATTGAGGGAAAAATGCAGACCATGTTTGTTTGAGTCTTGCATCTGCCGCAAATACATCCTGCATAGCAGCCTGAATCCTCGGGTTGTTACCGAGCGCAAGCCTTATACATTCATCCAAGTTAATATCATTAACTTCTTCCACAGTCCCTGTTATTACAAGCGATGGTTCAGGCTCTGTTCTCGGCTCAACATCGCCGCTTTCGGGAAACTCTTCTCTTGTTATTTCATTTCCTAAATTCTGTTTAACATCTTTGTCCCAAAAAGATGCAAATGTAACACCTTGAAAAAGTATCAAAGTCGCCAAAAAGAATGCTGTTTTTTTGATCATTGTTTTTTGTTCCTGTATTTAGCTGTTATTTTTGCCGTTTTTTCTTTCATTATATTAGTCGCCACAAAGAATGCAGGTACTAATATACTGCCTAAAAACGCTACCGCAATCATACCGCCAAATACCGAAACTCCAATAGAATGTCTGCTTCCTGCACCTGCACCTTTTGCAAAAACAAGAGGTAATAAACCTAAGATAAATGCGATATTTGTCATCATAACCGCCCTGAATCTCAGTTTCGCAGCCTGCATAGCAGCATCAATATAATTTAATCCGTCTTTTTCCATTGCATCTTTTGCAAACTCAACAATCAAGATTGCCTGTTTTGTACTTAAACCGATTAACATAACCAATCCGACCTGAGCATATACATCAAGCGCAAGTCCTGTAATATATTGAAATAATAATGCACCAAACAGTGCAACGGGAGAAATTAACAGTACAGCAACAGGCAGAGTCCAGCTTTCATACAATGCAACAAGGAATAAATATACAAATGTCAATGCCATTGTAAGAATAGGTCCCATTTGTCCTGAAGACTGCTGTTCCTGAAGTGAAATCCCCGACCAGGCGTAGTCCATATCTTTTGGTAAAACCTTGTCGGATATTTTTTCCATGGATTTCATAGCCGTACCTGAACTTATACCTGATGCAGTCATTGCATTAACAGTAATAGACGGATACAAATTAAATCTGTATAAAGTATAAGGTCCGACTACATCTTCCGTTGTTATAACAGAAGTTAGAGGAAGCATTTTACCCGTTATGCTTTTTACGTAAATCTTGCTTAAATCATCCATATTAGCACGATATGGTGCATCTGCCTGCATAAATACACGGTAAACCCTGCCGTATTTATTAAAGTCATTAATATATGTAGCACCGAATTGAGCTGCAAGGGTACTGTATATTTCCGATATAGGAACCCCTTGCGCCATAGCTTTTTCTTCCTGAATTTTTACAACAACTTGAGGAAGTGATGCCGAAAATTGTGAATATACGCTTGAAAAAGCATGGTCTTGTTTTGCTTGCTGTATAAATTTCTGCGCTTCTTTAAAAAATGCCATAGGATCTCTGTCACCTTTATCGAGAAGCTGATATTCAACACCGCCAAACATACCCATACCGGAAATCGCAGGCGGTTGGGTTACGAAAGTTGTTGTCTCGGTATATTTTGAAACCGCGGCATTTGTTTGTTTCATAATACTGTTAACAGAAGTTTTTCTGGATTTTCTGTCATGCCACGGATTAAGTTTTACAATGACAAAAGCCGTATTTTCCCCGTCAAAACCGTTGATTGAAAGTACAGAATCCACACCTTCTATTTTTTCTATATCAGCCGCAATTTTTTGAACAACTTCCGTTGAACGTGAAAGAGTTGCACCGTCTTGAAGTTTAACCTGTACAAACAATGCACCTCTGTCTTCATCAGGCAAAAATCCTGTCGGAGTTATTTTAAACAGGGCAAAAATAAATATAATAACGCCTAAAAGTACTGCCATGGTTTTCTTTGGCTGTGATACAAAATATTTCACAACCCCCAAGTACTTATCTCTGACTCCGTTAAACCAGGTTTCAAATTTTTGGATAAATTCAAAGTCCGTTTTTTCTTCACCTGTTTTAAGAATTATTGAACACAAAGCAGGAGAAAGAGTTAACGCTACTAAAGTCGAAAGACCGATAGATGTTGCAATACAAACGGCAAATTGTCTGTACATTTGTCCCGTAATACCTGTTAAAAATGAAACAGGAACAAATACCGCCATTAATACGAGTGAGGTTGCAACTACAGCACTGAATACTTCCTGCATTGTAATTTCTGTCGCTTCTTTCGGTGATTTTCCTTCCTGAATATGTCTCTGGGTATTTTCCAGTACAACTATGGCATCGTCTACAACCAAACCTACCGCCAGTACAAGCCCGAATAAAATAAGCAGGTTGATTGAAAATCCAATCATTGCCATAAATATAAATACACCGATTAAGGAAACAGGTATTGCGCAGAAAGGAATAAATGCCGCCCTTGCTGTCCCTAAGAACAAATAAGTTACCGCACTTACCAAAATTACGGCAAGTATAATTGCCTCGATAACTTCTTTGATTGATTCACGTACGAATTCTGTAATATCATACTGAACGTGGTATTCCATATCATTCGGGAATTTTTTACTTAATGTTACAAGTTTTTTATTAATCCTGTTGACCAAGTCAATTGTATTGGCTTCCGGAAGCTGAGTTACGGCAATCATGGCAGAATCTTTTCCGCTGATTATTGAACGTGATGAATAATTTTCAGCTCCCAATTCAATTCTTGCAACATCTTTTAATTTAACATTGGAACCGTTCGGGTTTGATTTAATAATTATATTTTCAAATTCCTCAACTGTTTTTAATCTGCCTTTTGTGCGCAGCGTAAACTTCATCATCTGTGGAGTTTCCATAGGTTCTACACCTATATTACCCGCAGGTGTCTGAACGTTTTGGGAACTTACGGCATTACTGATGTCGGTTGTCGATACACCCAAACTTGCCATTTTGTCAGGCTTTAGCCATATTCTCATAGAATAATCGCCTGCGCCG
>CADCOS010000076.1 GCA_902803165.1 uncultured bacterium
GATTTATCATCACGTTTATGGAATTCTCTGAAACAACCGTCTCCCGGATAACCGTCAGCAGCAGACCATACTTGATAACCTGCTCTGTCGTTACGTCCCATAACTGCAACTTGTGCATCAGGCAACCAATAAGCAGAGTAAGTATCATAACCTGTTGCAGGTCTTTCAGGAAGCGGAATATATTCAATATTACCGTAGACACCTATTACACGTCTGTTTCCGATAGAGTTTCCGCCCTCTATTACGTGAGATTCAGTAAAGAAATAGTGAATATCGTTATTTTGAAGGGTTACTTCTATAGCCGGTCTCCAATGCTTTTTACCGTCTTTTCCAACATATTCATAACCTTGTCTGTATGCACACTCAGGAAGCCAAGCGCCCATAGCTTTTTTACCGAATAAACGTTTGGTCGTATCTTGTCCTACCTTAAATTGTGCATTCAAGTTGCTGTCAGTAGCTAAAAGCGGAGAAAATCCGTGAGTAGCACCGGACGTTGTTATTTCGATACATCCTAAATCCTGATATTTCTTAAAATACTTTATAAGATTCATTTCATATTTATTAACAAAATCATCACGAAGCTTGTTCCATAAATCGAAATAATATTTTGCAAGATATTTAAGATGCTGCGAGTGAGCGACATTCGGATCGGGATATCTTTCCAAATCCTTTGATACAGCTTTTATTTGTGCGTCTATATATTTGACAAAACCGTGTTGAAGATGTTCATCGTTCAACTGTTCTGCCAGGATAGGTGTTATACCCACCGTCAATTTAGCCTTTATTCCTTCTTCATACAATTCTGAAATTGCATTTAACAGCGGAACATAGGTTTCAGCCATACATTCGTAAAGGTTTTCTTCACCGAATGGCCACATACCCGCCTTTCTATAATAAGGAAGATGGCTGTGTAACATAAATACAAATTGTCCTACTGACATTTTTGCCTCCGTTTCTCTCGAAATGAATATATAATTTTTATTATATTTATAACACAACAATGAAAAAAAAGTAACTCTTTAGTATTAGTTAACATGAATAATGTTACAATTGTTTACTAATTTTCGGGTTAAATTCGTTCAAAAAATTGGATATACAAATTATATCCAACTAGTCAAGTGTAATCACAACACTTATTCTATACCAAAAATCTTGTTTTGGTTCTTTGAACAAGTTGCACAAAATTCTGTTTCAGCACTGTAATTTTCGGAAAAATCCTTTAAACTTGAGCCTGAGCGTCCTCTATAGTCGCCGGAAAGAAACGGACACGCATAAATTCCTTTATTTGTTAAAACCCTTCCGTACATACAATCAGTATTTTCGGAAGGTTTTATAAAATTATCCTCTTGAAAATCAGGATACGAAGAATTTATTTGAATTTCCGTATATGAAATTTCATTCTTACGAAACAGTTCTTCAAAATTATTTTTAATTTCATTTTTATCTAAATCATAGCAATTTTGAATCGATAATATACTGCTGAAATTGTAGTTACTGAGTGTTTTTAAGGCAAACATGGTTTGACGAAAATTTCCTCTGTATTTTAAAGCATCATTTTCCGTTTCATTAAAGTGTACTAATGACAATTTAAATATTATTTCTCTTTCGTTGACGACAGAAGAGATTTCGTCTTCTACTTTTTTTAAGAATCTTACTTTTTTTTCATTTAAAAAACTTCCGTTTGTACATATACAAACACTGCATCTTTTTAAACAAAGTCTCAAAATCGTATTAAAATCAGGGTGCGTCATAGGTTCAGCACCTGTTAAATATATATACTCAATCGGTTCCGTCATAGAATCTGCCAGCGCTTGTTTAATTATGTCGACAGAAATAAAATCTTTTACCGGTTTATTTGATGAAAAATTTATATAACAATTTTTGCAGCGTTGATTGCAATTTTTCTCCGTCATTTCTATAAAAAGATTCTTTAATTCTTTTAATTTGTAAATCGGTGCCGTACAAATACTCATATAATTCCTCCTTAAATTTTGCATTATTATTTTATTTTGAATATGTTCAAAAAAATATTATCTTGTCGGGGGATAAATAAGCAATTGGGAATTGATAATAATATGTCATCATGAGCCGCAGGCGAAGGATACGGTTTTTTAATTAAAAATGGAAAGTGGAAAATGGAAAATGGTTTTAAATTTGACAAATTACAATTTGTTATCTTGTGCAAAGCACATTATTAATTTTCAATTTTCCATTTAATTAACTGGATTCTTCGTCGCTTTGTTCCTCAGAATGACGGAATTCTAATTTTCCATTTTCCATTTTCAATTTTCCATTAACTAAATCACCTAATCAGATTTAATTAACTTTGCATCTTTTAGCTTGTCTTTTAACAATCAGCATGATATATTGTATTTACATTATTAAGGAGTTCCAATCAATATGAGAATAAATCCGATATCGGGGAATTTTAGGGGAAGTATGCCTGCTGTTGATAAATTTGCAGGTCCGCATGTCGCAGACATTTGGAACCCTAACCCCAAACTGGCAAAAGATTACACAAAAGAAATTCAAATAGCATTAACTAATATTATATACGGCGGCAGAAAAGGGATAGGCGAACATACGCCGGAAGGTTACGGCGCTGTTGCCAAACTTTTCAACATAAAAAACTTTATTAAACTTGGCGGAGAATCTGCCGTTTTCTGTTTGAATGACGGTAATATTTTAAAAATTTCCATCGACAAATACAGCAAAACCATGCCGGAATTTCACGCACCCGAAATAGCAAGAGGTACTATTCAAACTCCTGTTATGTACAAAATAGTAAATTTCTTAAAAGAGCTGCATACCAATATGTTTTATTTTTTGGTTCAACCAAAAGGAGAACTTCACGTTTCAGAGTTTGATAAACAAGAATTAATAAATAAAGTCCAAAAAGCGGGATATGATTTGTGTGATTTAAAGTATGACCAATTCGCTTATTTTAATATTAACGGCGAAAAAGAAGCCAGATTTATTGATATGGGCTGCATAGTACCCAAAGGTCACGGTTGGTAGGAATTAAGGTGATTAAGTGATTCCGTCATTGCGAGACCGATTAGGTCGAAGCAATCCAGTCAATTAAATGGAAAATTGAAAATGGAAAGTGGAAAATTAGAATTCCGTCATTCTGAGGAACAAAGTGACGAAGAATCCAGTTAATTAA
>CADCOS010000077.1 GCA_902803165.1 uncultured bacterium
AGCTTTTTCTTCTTTCTTTTACCTCGCAACTAAAAGAAAGAAGAAAAAGCTAAATAAAAAAAATATTAATTTAACCCTCACCCTACCATCTCCCATTGGAGAGGAAAAGAGAATTGATGCACTGAAATATATATTTCGGTGCATCTAATATAAAAATCAGCATAAACTCTTATGACTGCGTAAAACTTACTATATTTATAGGATTTAAAAGCATTAAAAATATAGTTTAATTAACATAGAATAGTATAAAATCGGAGATAGTTATGGATATATTTGCAGTCATAGGTATGTTTCTCGGAATCGGTTTGATTCTTTTAGGTCAAGCAATGGAAGGCGGAAACATCGGACAGCTTTTACAGATTACAGCTGCGTTTATCGTACTTGGCGGTACATCCGGTGCTATTGTTTTAAGTTTTCCTGCTCCGATTATCAAACTCGCAGTTTCAATGCTGCATGACGTATTTTTCCCTCCTAAATGTGATTTTCAGGCACTTATAACAGAAATAGGAGGCTTTGCTACAAAAGCCAGAAAAGAAGGTATTATTGCTCTTGAAAAAGAAGCGGCAAGTGCATCTGATGATTTGTTGTCGTTAGGCTTGGGAGCTGTTGCCGACGGTACTGATCCGACTCTTGTAAGAGCAATGATGGAAAATCAGGTTGAGCAGCTTGAAGCAAAAGTTGCTAATGCCGCTAAGGTTTTTGAATCATTCGGCGGTTACTCTCCGACACTTGGTATTATCGGTGCTGTTATGGGTTTGATTCAGGTTATGCAGAACCTTTCCGATCCGTCTAAACTTGGTGCAGGTATTGCGGTTGCTTTCGTTGCAACTATTTACGGTCTGTTTGCTGCGAACCTGGTTATGATTCCTTTAGGAACAAGAATTAAGTTTATATACCAAAATGTATTTTTATATAAAAACATGATTATAGAAGGTGTTCTTGCTATACAGGCAGGAGAAAGCCCTGTGTTAATCGAAAGAAAACTTCGTTCGTTCATTTTGGATGATAAATCAGGAAATAAGGAAAATGGCTAAAAAGAAAAAGCAGGAAGAGCATGAAAATCTTGAAAGGTGGCTGGTTTCTTATGGAGACTTTATAACACTCCTTTTTGCAACGTTTGTTGTTTTGTATGCTCTTGCCCAAATTGATGCTACCGATTTTGCCAAACTGGAAGAATCGTTAAGAAACGCATTTAGTCAAAATACGCTCCTTGACGGTCAACAAAGTATAATGGACGGAAGTGATTCGTTATTTGATCAACAGCAAGCAAATTCTTTTATTCCGTCGCTCATGGTTGAATACATAAGCCCTAAATATGAAGAAAGCTCATTTAAAGAAATTGAAGAGGAAATTAAAGAATTAAAAGATATGGGCGAGCTTTCCGGTATAAGCTCAAAAATGACGGACAAAGGACTATTATTAACATTTGACGATAAATACCTTTTTGCACCTGCATCTGCTTATCTTGACAGCAATGCACGCAGACTTTTAGACAAGGTCGGTGTTTTAATATGTAAAAAGTTTGTTCTGCATAACATGATTGTCGAAGGTCATACAGACAGTCTTGCTATCAGCAGTAATATTTATCCTTCAAATTGGGAGCTGTCAGGAGCCAGAGCATGCTCTGTAGTTAAGTATTTGATTAGCAGGTTCAAATTCTCACCGTCATTATTTACCGCTTCAGGATTTGCTGATACAAGACCTCTTGAAACAGCAATTTCGCCGAAAGATCCAGCTAACAGGCGTGTTGAAATTTTGATTTTGAAAAATAAATACAAAAGTCAGTTTGGTGCAAAAAACGATTTAACATTATCACTCAGCAAAGCTCAGCAAGAACAAATACAAGCGCAGAGAGAAAAAATTATTAAAAGCGTTGAAGGTGATTCAATTTCGCCTGCTGCAAGAAAATTATTGGAAGATAACAAAAAACGTATTGAAAAACAAAAAAGCGATAAACTTACCAAAAAGAATATGGAATTGTATGTAAATATTGAAAAAGAAGGCGCTGTAAATGAAGAAGGAATGCCAAAAATTGAACAGCATGTCATAAGACTCAATTCCAATAGCCCTGAGGATGAGGATTTCGGTTTATGATAACTCATTCTGTCGGACTTTCACTCGGTTCAAATTCAAGCATGGAAAGCGGCGTTGCGGTTAGAGAAATTTCTACCGGTAAACTTATTTACATGGATAAATTATTTTCGATGAGTGATGTTGATTTATTCTTTGAAAACTACAATAATCTTAAAAATTCTATTATTTGTGTTTCGCTGCCGTGGGATAATACTATGATGGAAGGCAAATGGCGAGTGTTGTCAAAGCCTTATCAACTGATACATTCAACCGATAATTTTCTAAACCGTGATAATTGGATGCAAAGGTTTTCCGCACGAGGTTCAGAAACCCTTTCGGAGCTTGTTTCAAAAGGTGCAAAAATATATCGATATGAGATATATTTGACAAGACAAAAGCTGAACTTGTATTCAAATTATAAAGAGCATTCTTCTGCTGATTGTAAATTTATGCAAAGCATGCTTAAAAATGAGTGGGGATTTGATGAATTGCCGTCAAATATGGTTCCTGCGGCTCAGCTTGAAGCAATAATAGGAACAATCCTTGCAGATAAAATATTAAAAGAAGAAACAGTGAAGATATTTGATTTTAAAGGTTTGGATGTCGTTAATCTTCGGTAACTTTTTTATACCGCAAATCTGAAGTGTACAATATCTCCGTCTTGAACTATATAGTCTTTTCCTTCAAGCCTTGTAACGCCTTTATCTTTGCAGGCAGTATATGAACCGCACTCAACGAAATCTTTGTAAGAGGTTACTTCTGCCCTGATAAAACCTTTTTCAAAGTCCGTATGAATAACGCCGGCAGCTTGTGGAGCTTTTGTACCCTCAGAACATGTCCATGCACGGGTTTCTTTTTCACCTGCGGTTATAAATGTAATAAGGTTAAGGAGTTTGTATACCGTCTTAATCATTTTATCAATGCCGCTATCCTGAACTCCAAGTTCTTCAAGGTATTCTTTTGCGCCCTCTTCTCCCAATTCAACCAGCTCTTCTTCAATTCTTGCACATATTATTACTGTTTGTGCACCATGATTTTTTGCATATTCTTCAACGAGTTTTGTATAATTATTTCCGTCTTTCAAATCAAATTCCGAAACATTTGCGCAATAAATAACAGGTTTGACTGACATTAAGTTAAGCGGTTTTATTACTGCGATTTCGTCTTCATTAAAGTGGTCTTCAAGGTTGATAAATGTACCTGCACTCAATAGCTCGGAAAGTTTATTTAAAGCTCCTTCTTCAAGCTTTGCTTCTTTGTCTCCGCCTTTTGCCTGCTTTGTAATTCTTGCTATACGGCGTTCAATAGATGCCAAATCAGCAAGGGCAAGTTCGGTGTTAATAATTTCAATATCACTAATCGGATCAACTTTTCCTGATACGTGAATTGTATTTTCGTCATCAAAACATCTGACAACTTGTATTATTGCATCAACTTCTCGTATATTGTGTAAAAATTGGTTACCTAAACCTTCCCCTTGACTGGCACCCTTAACGAGTCCCGCAATGTCTACAAATTCAATAACCGTAGGAATAATCTCTTTTGATTTGCACAAATCCGCAAGAATTTTTAATCTTTCATCCGGAACGGTAACAACACCGACATTAGGTTCTATTGTACAAAACGGGTAATTTGCACTTTGTGCATTTTTAGTTGCTGTCAAAGCATTAAATAAAGTTGATTTTCCAACGTTAGGTAATCCTACAATTCCGGCTCTTAGCATGTTTTATAATTCCTTTATTAAACTGTACTATATATGTATTTTATCACAAAAGGATTTGTTTATAGTATAATATACCCGAATAAAAGTATATCGGAGAAATTTTGAAATGAGTAAATATTTATTGGAAGTCGGTGTAGAAGAATTACCATATAAATTTATACCTATGGCAATTTCGCAATTGGAAACGGGATTTAAAAATTTTTTAGAATCAAATAACGTAAGTTACGGAAATATAAACGTAATGGCAACACCGAGAAGGCTGGCTGTTTTGGTTGACGGTTTGGCACAATCGCAGCCTGATGTGGAGAAAACGGTTAAAGGGCCTATTGCAACTGTTGCTTATGACGAAAATAAAAATCTAACCAAAGCTGGTGAAGGTTTTGCAAAAAAGAATGGCGTAAATCCTGAGGATTTATTTGTTCAAGATAATTATATTTACGCAAAAATTTCAATAAAAGGTAAAAATACTAAAGAGTTATTGCAGGAAAATGTTCCTCAAATATTCTCAAAACTTCAAGGCCCTCATTTTATGAGATGGGGTTCTAATGATGTAAAATTTTCACGTCCTATAAGATGGGTTTTGTCTATCCTTGATTGTGAAGAAGTTAAAATAAAAATTATTGATAAAGAATCTTCTAACATTACAAACGGACATCGTTTTTCTAAGCAAAATATTGTCATAAATAATCCAGATGAATATGTAGAAAGACTAAGAGAAGCACATGTTATCGTAAATCAGGAAGAAAGAAAAAATAAGATTCTTGAATTGACTCAAAAAGAAGCTGATAAATTAGGTGCGGTTACAAAAATATCCGATGATTTGCTGGAAGAAGTTACGTTTATTGTTGAATATCCTGTGGCTGTAGTTTGTAATTTTGATGAAGAATTTCTTACAATCCCTCAAGAAGTTGCTGTTACGGTTATGGAAACTCACCAAAGATATTTTGCTTTGTATGCAAAAGATTCGGGCAAATTAATTAACAAATTTGTAACGATTACAAACTATATAGGTAATGAATTCGAAAATATTAAAGCAGGTAATTTAAGAGTTATAAAAGCAAGATTGGATGATGCTGTATTTTTCTTTAAAGAAGATACTAAAAAACCGCTTGAAAACTATGTGGAAAATTTAAAAGGTATGACTTTCCAAAAAGGAATGGGTTCAGTTTACGATAAAACTCAGCGTATAATTAAACTTGCTCAAAAAATTAATCCGTCCGAAACAGTTAAAAGAACAGCTGAACTTTGTAAAGCTGATTTGGCGACGAATCTGGTATTTGAATTTACGGAATTGCAAGGATTTATCGGGGCGGATTATGCAAGAGTTTCGGGTGAAAAACCGGAAGTCGCCGAAGGCATAAAAGAACACTATTTCCCTTTGAATGCCGAAAGTGAAACCGCCAAAACTCCTGAAGGTCAAGCTGTAGGTATAGCGGATAAAATTGATACAATTTGTGCCGTATTTGCAGCAGGCAAAAAACCGACGGGTTCGTCTGATCCTTTGGGTGTAAGACGTGCTGCACTGGGTATAATTAAAACAATTTTAGAACATAATTTAAATATAAATCTTTCGGATTTGATAGAATATGCGCTTAGTTTACTGCCGATTAAATCTGACTGTCAGTCTGAGATTGAAGAATTTTTTGTTCAAAGATTAATTATTTTCTTGAACGATTCATACAAAAAAGAAGTTTTGGAAGCATGTTCCGCAAAGAATCCTTGTGCAGACCTGTGTGACTATCTGGCAAGGGTAAAAGCTGTTTCGACATTAAATGATTCCAAGTTGGCAGAAAATGCAAACAGAATTTTAAGATTGCTGAAAGAAGAAATCAAGACTCCGGTTGATGTTTCTTTATTCACTTATGAAGCTGAGAAAAACCTGTATTCGGAAATTCAAAAGATTAAATTCAACGGAGATTATGTAAAATATCTTTCGGATTTATCCGGAATAAACCGGGCTGTTACAAAATTCTTTGATGATGTGCTTGTTATGGATAATGATGAAAAGATTAGAAATAACCGTCTTGCACTATTGTCAGAACTTAAAAATAAGTATATAATGTTAACGGATTTTTCTAAAATTTCTGTTTAAAAAGAGAGTTTTGTAAAAATTTGTAACAACTTTTTAAAAAATAGTCAATTTTTACCTTGAGGCGACTTTAATATAGTACAAATGTGAAGGTAAGTGAAAGAAGGAAATCATGTTTAATCTAAAATTTCTAAAATCATTAAAAGATGCAATGAATCCTAAAGTAAATTTGTTGACATTTTCTGAAAGTCAAAAATTTGCCAATGAGGATTATATAAAGTCCCTCTCGGGAGCGGAACTTAAAATAAAATCTGACGAACAAAGGTTGGAAGCGATGGTCAGACAGCAATTAAAAGAAGAATTCCCGAATATCGAGAAAAGTTCTTCTTATGATTTACTTGTGGATGCAGTTATTCACAATTACAAATCAAAACAGCTTCAAGCCGCAGATGACGCCGAAATCAAGGCAGAATAAAGTCATCAACATTACTACACTACAAAAACCGACAGCATTAGCCGCCGGTTTTTTAAATTTTATATATTTAAAATCTTTAACTATCGGGAAGCATGGAAGAAATTTCTGCGACAATTCTTGAAATATCTGAGCCGCCGAATATAACTTCGAGTATGAGCTGTGAATTTATCATAACAGTTTCTCTGTATTCCATATTATCAACATCAAGGATATTGAATTCAATATAATCATCACCTACATAAACGACTTTGCCGTATTCTGCGCCGGTTGCCCATCTTAAAAATACATATTTATGTTCAAAAACTTTTAGCCTGTTTATAAGTTTCATTAAAATACTCGCTTTGCTGTTAATATATTTTTAGTTCAGATTTTCATAAAGTCAAAGGTGAAAAAATTTCCCCTTAATAATATGTGAAACTCTCCTTCACAACAATTGTTATAGCACAAATTTTATATTTAAACAAGCTTATTTTGACTTCAAATCAATAATTTTTTTTATTCCAAAATATATTAAAACAGCGCTAAACAGTATTATATATACCCATTGTAAAATACCGAATATATCTATTAATGCCGCATAGATGTCATTATATGTTTTCCCGCTTATTATGGTTGAAGCGGGTAAAATTGCCAATCTTGTTGTAAAAGATATAAATATACCGCTTATTACAGTTGTAATTCCAAGTATTATTGAAACAAATGATTTTCTGATTTCAAAAGTATTATTGTTTTGTTCGGAAACGACAGACTTATATAAATTTTTTGCACAGAAAATATTTAATATGATGAATCCTATTATTAAAATAAAATCGAACAATATGAAGAAATTGCAGCTTTTAGCAATAAAGGTTAAAATTATTGCATATAATACTGCGATAACTCCGGTGAATCCGCATGTAAACGGTGCAAAACAGTATGAAAATAAGCTTACAGCTTTGCAATTATCTGAATCTGCCAATAATAAACAGTGCGCTAAAATATTATTCACTAAAAGGACAAAAAATGAAACTAATCCGATAATTGCAAGTGCAGGAATACTATATGCAACACCTATCATTGCCAGATTTAAAATTCCTAAAATAAATAATATAGAGCTTATTGATAATAGGGATTTTTTTTCTGACAGATTTTTTGACAACCAAGACCACACCGAAAATGATATTGCCGAAATAAGCAGCAATACGGACAAATACCCTGACAGCAATGTGGCTGGAACTGCTGAAATACTTATGAACTTTGTAATTCCGTACGCCGATGTAATAATAGCAATAACAGGCAGAAATAACAGCGTTTCAGAAGATTTGCAATTATCGTTATTCGATTTTAATATTGCTAAAAGCGGCAAAGAAAACCCTGCTAAAACCATAAGATATATAGAACTGCTCAAGTCTTTATTTTTTGCAAGTATTTGCAAATAGTTTGTATAGTTTAAACTCTCGCCTGCGGATAATAAAATGATTAATGAAATTACAATCAGAGTGCCTGCAATAAAAAGAGTTGTAAAAAATCTGTTTGTATTTTTGAAAATATTCGGGTTTTGTTCGTCTGCAGTGAGTAATTTATATGCCGCAAAACATGCGGTCGATAATGCTGTATAAGAAAATATCATATTATCAAGCATAAAAATAAAGAGGACAGAGGTTAGCAGCAACGTCGAATATATGCTGTTTTCACTGTTTGTTCGGTCTGATTTCATTCCGTATAAAACGTAAAAAATGCTGAATATTATTGTAATAAACAGGAAAAATCCTGAAACCGGCGTAATATTTAAAAACGCCGTTTGACCGAGAATTTTCGCGGCAAAATATCCTAAAAAAGTTGTTCCGGTAAGGATGTTTGCAATTACCGGCGGACATAATGTTATTAAGGACATTAACCAAAAAATTGCGCGGATTTTGGTTTGATGTTCATTTTTTGTGAAAAACATCACAACAATGCCTGCTATTAATATTTGTACGGATAATAACATAAAAAATTCCATAAAAATTAAATCTCCCTGTCTTCTTTCTTTTATAAATTATTATATACCGAATCTAAAATTTGCAAAAAGTGTTATTATAAACTAAAATCAAAATATGAATTATGAATATATAAGCAATGATATAGACAGAGAAAATTTAAAGCTTCCGGAATCGGATGTAATTGATTCTTGTCTTTTAAAAAATAATAATTCCGAAATTATTAAAGCAATTGATTTTTTTGTTTCGGAAGAAAAGTTTTTATATATTCACGGATTTATCGGAACGGGCAAAAGACAATTTGTAAAATATCTTTGTGAATTTTTAAATGAAGATGTTATTAAGCTTGAGTATTACTGCCGTGAAGCAACCGTTTGCGATGATATTTTGCTCAATTTTACAAACATAATTGATGATAATGCAATATCAAAAGCTGTTAATATCAATGCCAAAATAACAACTTTGAATGTAAAATTCACCCAGCAAATAAGTTCAATTAAAAAACCTTTTGTTATTATTATTCATTCTATGGATAATGTTTTGGAAGAAAATGTACAGGCAATATCCAAAATATTTTCCGAAATTATAAAAGAAGACAATGTTAAAATTATAATTACAACAAAAGCTTTAAAACAAAACTTAATAGAAAATCGGGATAATGACAGAAAAATATTTCTAAAAGCTTTTACTAAAGAAATTTTCAAAGAATATCTTGTTTCTCAAAAAATCGAAGCAACAGATAAACAAATAGAAGATTTTTATAAAATAAGCCGAGGGTATTATTTTTATACTGCATTATCTGTCAAAATAGTTCAGGCGATGAAAATTCCGCTTGTAGAATTTATGCAGAAATATGAAAAAGCGGATATGAATTTTGATTCATTCTTGGGTACGAATTATGTAAATTTAATTCCTAATACGGTAAGAAATTTCTACTGGTTTTTGCGTTCAATCCGGCATGGTATAAGCTTAAATGCGCTTGCCGTTTTTGATTTATATGATGAATTTTCTATCGAATACTTAAAATCTAACCTTATTATTTTTCAAGCAAATGACATGATATATTTGCAGGATTATTTTGCTCAAAAAGTAGAAGTTATTCTTCCTAAAAATGTCGGAATTAAGTTGCATAAATATATAATCGGTATTTATGAAGGTCAAATAAAAGAACAGTTGAAAACAAGAGTGATAATGCTTTCAAGGCAAGCTTTGAGAACTGAGATAGAATATCATAAAAAATGTATTACAAATATAGAAAACGGCGATGAAAAAGAAATTCATGAAGAATTAATTACAGCTCCGGATAAATCCGAAGAACCAGAAAAATCCGCAAAAAATGTTGATGCAACAATTGCGGAAAGAATCAAAACAGCACGTGATTTGGTTTTGAATAAAAAATATACTGAAGCTGTCGAAGCATACAAAAACATTATAGAAGATGAAAAGATTGACTTATCTTCATTGGTTGAATGCAGATTGAGTTTGGCAGGTGTATATAAAACAATAGGTGAATATAAATATGCACAGCATTATTATGAGCTTGTTGAGACGTATTATAAAAATAATAATGAGCAGATTAATTTAAATTATTTATATTACGAGTTAACGGATTTGTACTACAAAATGTACAAAAATGAGCGTGCAATCGAAACCATAAAAAAAGTTATTTATTCCGTTGATACTCCGCAATCATTAATGGTTAGCGCCTGTACTCTGCTTGGTAATATTTACACGGATTTAAATAATCCTGATGAGGCATTTTCATATTATAAAAAGGCATTGGATTCGCTTGATGAAAATGTCGCAAAGGAAACTCTTGCGGAATTATATTTTAAATACGCTTTGGCAAATGATGACAGAGAAGATTATAATGAAGCATTTGAGTACTATAACAAATGTATAAATCTTGAATTTGCCGAGAATCCTTATGCTGCATTGTGTTATTCCAATCTTGCGGCTTGTTATTATGATAGAGAAAATTATGACGATGCATTATTTTGTTTTGATAAGGCTTATAAATTAGAAAAAAATAATAATAACTATGACGGAATTTATTATATAGCATCTAATACGGCGAAAATTTATATTGAACTAAATTCTGATAAGGCTCTTTCTTATTTAATTGAAGCCAAAAAGAGCGCTGAATTTATAAATGAAGCTGCGTATATTATTGAGGCTTCAATTGCACTAGGTGACTATTATTACAATATTCCCGATAAGAAAAAAGAAGCTCTGAGTGAATACATGCAGGCTAAAAGTATTGCGGAATCCGCTTATATAAATACAAATGATTTGAAATTGGAACAGCGTATAGAAGATATGCGCCGCAGGATGAAAAAAGAAGATTTTGAAAGTATTGAAAGAAAATATGAAAGATAGTATAAAAATAAATTCCAGCTTTGATGATTTTATAAAAGTTTTTGCCGAAGAAAATTCAAAACATAATCTTGTTTCCGCTAACGACGAAAAACTTCTTTTTGAAAAGCATATTTATGATTCTCTTTCAATAAAACTTTTTATTGATAAATACAATATAAAAAATGCAAAAATTTTGGATATCGGATGCGGCGGCGGTTTTCCGTGTATTCCTATTTCAATGGAATACCCGAAATTTGAAATTACTTGCGTTGACAGTATAAGAAAAAAAATCACCTCAATAGAGACAATGAAAGAGAAATTGGCGTTAAATAATCTTAATCCCGTATGCGGACGGATTGAAGCTTTGGAGTTAGGTCAATTTGATATTGCAGTGAGTCGTGCAGTTGCCGATTTGGCGAAAATTTCCGAGTATGCTCTTCCCAAACTTAAAAAAGGCGGATATTTTATAGCGTACAAGTCTAAAAAAGCAGATGAAGAAATAAAAAATTCTAAAAATGTTTTGAAAAAATATAAGTCTGAAATTGTTGATACAATTGACTATACCCTCCCTCTTGAGGATATTTACGAAAGAAAACTAATTTGTATAAAGAAAGAAGATTAAGCAAATAAGCTGAATCTTTCAGAGTCTTCTTTCTGCTGTTTTTTTATTTGTTCCATCATAGCCTTTGCCATTTTATACTGAAGGCTGTTGGTTATCATATCCAGCTCAAGTCGTGTATCCATAGCACTAATAGCTTCTAACGAACCGAAACTCGGATTGCCCATGGAAGAAATCATGCTCATTCTTGCATTGCTTGCGCTCATCATATTGTAAGCTGCACTGTTTGCAAGCGAAGTATAATGCATTGCTGATATTGCTTGAATTGCTGACATAAATTTCACCTCTACACTATTATTATAACATTTATTCAAAGTTTGTAAAGTGTATACAGCTTAAAACAAGTTCAATTGCGGGGTTTCGGCTTGCGGAACATTCTCTTCTATTTGTTTTTTGCCATTCGAAAGGTTTTTCGAAAAATCTCTTTGCATTCTGCGCATTAAATCTTCGGAACGTGTAACTACGCTTGAAGGCAAACCTGCCATTTTTGCAACCTGTATACCGTAACTTTTGCTTGCTCCGCCTTGAACTATTTTTCTTAAAAACTCAATATTTCCGTTTTGTTCGGCAACTGTAATTCTGTAATTTTTTATTTGCGGGAATGTTTTTGTCATTACATTCAATTCGTGGTAGTGAGTTGCAAAAATACATCTCGCTTTGATTTTTGATGCGATATATTCGGCAACGGACCATGCTATTGCGACTCCGTCATAAGTGCTTGTTCCTCTGCCGATTTCATCAATAAGTATAAAACTTTTTTCGGTCGCTCTGTTTAAAATATAGGCAGTCTCTGTCATTTCGACCATGAAAGTGGATTTTCCGAGAGTTAAATCGTCACTTGCGCCGACTCTTGTAAAAATCTTATCTACAATGCCGATTTTGCCGTATTCTGCAGGGATGAATGAACCTGTTTGCGCAAGAATAACAATCAGCGCATTTTGTCTCATATAAGTTGATTTACCTGCCATATTAGGACCTGTAAGTATCATAAACTGTGTTTTAGAACTGTCTTTTGTTGAAAGTTCCAAATCATTCGGAACGTATGTTCCTAAAGGAAGTATTTTTTCAAGAACAGGATGTCTTCCGTTTTTAATAATGAAATCTGTGCCTTCGTCAATTTCAGGACAGACGTAACTTTGCTCAGAGGCTATTGATGCAAACGAACAAAATACATCCAATTCCGCTATAGATTGAGAGAGTTCTCTTATGAGTGTTACAAATTCTTTTGAATATTCTCTGAAATCGGTGAATAATTTGTATTCCAAATCATTTGCTTTAACTTGAGCCGTTACAACTTCGTCTTCATGCTTTTTTAGAGAATCCGTGATATAGCGTTCTCCTCCCGTAAGAGTTTGGCGTCTTATATAGTCAGACGGAACTTTATTCAAATTGGAATTTGTAACCTCGATATAGTAACCGAAAACTTTATTATACCCTACTTTTAGAGTTGTAATACCTGTTTTTTGACGTTCTTTTTCTTCAAAATCTCTCAACCAATTTTCGCCGTTCAGCATCAGATCCCTTAAATAATCTAAGTTTGAGCTTACTCCTTCTTTTATAACTCCGCCTTCTTTAATTGTAGTCGGCGGATTGTCATTAATTGTGCGCTCTATTAAACCGGCGTAATTTTCAATATCATCTATTCTGTCTTTTATAATATCAAAAACTTCAAGTCCTGAACTTTCTGCAGTTTTAATTAATTGCGGAACGGCTTTCAGAGATGTTTTCAAACTTACGTAATCCCTCGGATTTGCAGAACCGTTACTCATTCTGGAAGAAAGCCTTTGGATATCATAAATATCTCTCATAAGGCCTTCAAGTTCAAATCTTTCCGAGGAGTGTTCAACAAGTTTTTTGACATTGTTTTGCCTTTTCAGAATTTTATTTTTGTCTTTTAGAGGCTGACAAATCCATGATTTTAAGAGTCTTGCGCCCATACTTGTGGTGGTTTTATCAATTGCCCACAATAAAGAGCCGTAACGATTTTTCTCTCTTAAAGTTTCGGTAAGTTCAAGATTTTTTCTCGTATGAATGTCTATTTCCACAAAATCCGTAAGTTCATAGAGTTCTATTTTTTCAAATTTAGGGTATCCGTCTTTCATGTTCTCCCAAATATAAGCTATTACTCCGGCTGCGGCTCTTAGAGCGAGCGGATTATCATTATATCCGAGAGAATCGAGATTTTGTAATTTGAAAAAGTTTTTTAAATTATTTTGGGCAAAATTCTGTTCAAAAACTTTTTCGGGTACTTTTGTGCAGTTATACATGCCTGTTATTTCATCGGGAAGATTAACTGTTTCTTCCGGAACAATCTGAAACGGTTCGAGTTTTAATTTTTTAGCCGGTGCAATGATTTCTGAAGGCTGCAGACGAGCTAATTCCGTAAGTATAGCATCATAAGAAAGCGCAGCTGCTTTGAATTCTCCTGTTGAAATGTCAGTATATGCAAAACCCCATTTGCCTTTTTCTTCAAACATAGCACACATATAATTGTTGTTAGCCTGATTTAAAAACTTGCTTTCCAGAAGCGTTCCTGCGGTGATGGTTCTTACTATACCCCTCGGAACAAGTCCTTTACAAGATTTGGGATCTTCAAGTTGTTCGCAAATAGCAATTTTGTAGTCTTTGTTAACAAGTTTTTCCAAATAATTATCAACTGCCTTGGCAGGGATTCCCGCAAGCGGAACTCTGCCTATAGAACCGGCGTCTTTACCTGTAAGTGTGAGTTGTAATTCTCTTGAAATCAGCTCGGCATCTTCAAAAAAGGTTTCGTAAAAATCTCCGAGTCTGTATAATAGTATTGAATCAGGGTTCTCTCTCTTGATTTTTAAATATTGGCGCATAACATCGGTAGTTTCTTCTAAAACCACATCTGCGCTGTTAATATGATTGATTTCAGGTTTTGTCATGGTTATAATTGTACATAATATAAAGTTAAGGTGCAAGTTATGTTTAGATTGATTAAAATAATTTTTAACGCTTTTTTAATTGTTTTGGCTTTAATAGGTTTCAATGCAATAGGCGGTCAAAAGTATGTTGAAGGTGCGATTTCCGGTATTTCTAATTTTATACAGGGTAAAGCGGAAGAACGGGCAAAATCCATAGGTGATTTTTCGAATCTTCATGAAGAATTTCAGATTGATAATACGATAAATCTTCTTGGTTACAAAGCTGTTCTTGCAGAGCACAAGATTTCAGGTCAAAAAATGTGCATAGTAGATTCCGGCAAAAAACCGCTTTTAACTCAAAATGATATTAAAAGTTCCGATTTGGAAAATAAATTGCAGGAATTAGTTACAAAATTAAAATATCAAGCAATTTCTTTTCAGGAAATTAAAATTACAAACAGAGGAAGCATGAACGTTTATGGTCAGTATGTTCCTTATGCAAAGTTCGAAGCGAAATCAAACAGATTTCCGATTTCAGATTTGGCCGGTATTGTCTCCAGTGTAAAAACTTCTGACGGTTCGGAAAAACTTATTATTTCCGTAAGTGAAAAGAAGAAATATTCTCAGCTTATAACTGATGAATTTTATAAAAATGTTAAAGAATCGTAGGAATTTATAAGTGAAAAAGATTTTATTTATAATAACATTGTTGATTTTAATTTGTCCGGTTTATGCTGCGGCTGACAAGTATTCCGAAGAATACCTGAAAAATAAAATGCATTTTGCAATTATGAACCCTATAGTCGAGCATGCTGTGCAGCAAAATATTAAGAAAGCTATTTTAAAAGAATCAAAGGGTAAGTATAAAGTCAAATTTGATGCGTATACAGTTGCGAGTTTAAAGCAAGGTATTTTTAAATATTTAGAAATAATCGGTAAAGATATAACCTTTGAAGGATACGAAATCCCTTATGTTAACCTAAAGACGGAGACGGATTATAATTGGATAGATTATAAGTCCGAGCCTATTATTTTCAAGTCGGATATAGTGTTTAACAGTGAAATACATTTGACTGAAAAGATAATTAATCAGGCGCTTCAAACAACAAAATATAAAAACAATTTGCAAAAAGTTAATAAACGTGCGTATCCGCTGTTTGTTATAAATGACATAAGAATAAGGATAAGACACGACAAAGTGCATATAATTATGGACTATAATTTTCCGATTGTTCCTATGAAAAAAAACAGAACCTTTATGGTTTCATCAGGGTTTAATATTGATAACGGTAAAATAAAAGCTTATAATATAGGCATTGATAATGCATACGGTAATCTTCCGATTGATAAGGTCGCAAATCTTGTTAATCTTCTTGATCCGTTATCATTTACAATAAATTTGTTTGAAACAAAACAATGTGATATTAAAACTGAAAGTATAACAATAGAAGACAATACAGTTATAACAAAAGGTAAAATTTGTATAAAAGGTGATGCAGAATGAATTTTTCACAACGTTTAGGGTTATTTATTTTAATATTGATATCCGTAATATATGTATATTCATCATTTTTCGGAGAAAATTTTAAAATGCCGGAATTCAAATTTCCGCAAAAAGAAACTCCGCAATATAATCCTTTAGAGGAACAAAAAGAAGAAAAACCTGTTGTTGCAGCAGAAACCGGTGCCAAAAATATAAAAATATTTCTTTTGGATAAATCCGGTGAATTGCGTTCGGTAAATCGTGAATGCGATAGCCAAAAAGAGACTTCTTGTTTTGAATTTGCAATAACGGAATTGATATCTGCGCCTTCTAAATGGGAAAAGTCAAAAGGTTTTACATCTGAAATACCTAACGGCACAAAGATTTTGTCTGTGCGCGAATCTTCAGGAAGTGCGATGATTGATTTGTCTTCCGATTTTGAGGCGGGAGGCGGTGCGGAAAGCACTTATATGCGAATAAAACAGTTAATAAAAACAGCAAATTCAAATACTTCGCAGCCTGTGTATTTGTACATAAACGGTAAACAAGCGAATGTAATAGGCGGAGATGGTGTTATGATTAAACAACCTTTAAACGAAAGGTCTCTTGATGAGTAGCGGAGAAATTAAAAAAGATTTGGATTATTATATGAATCTTAACTGGACTCTTATTGAGGGAACGGATTTGGATTTTAACGGCAATCCTTATTATTATATTGAAATAAAAGAAATTCCGAGTTTTGCATTTTGTGCAAAAACGAGAGAAAAGGCATTGGAAAATTACAAAAAACAATTACGCCTTTCGCTTATGTTAATGCTGGAAGACGGAGATCATATAGTAGAACCGGGTGAAGAAACCGAAGATGATATAGATTGGGAAAGTGTATGTCCGTAGTAAAAATTTCCGAAATTTATATTAAGAAAATGACGTCAGATGATATTGACACTGTTGTTCAGATAGAATCGGAAGCATACGGAGAGCATCATTGGTCAAAATCGTCGTTTTATGATGAGATGAATAATAATTTGGCAAAATATTATTGTGCAAGATTAGCGTCAGGAGAAATCGCAGGTTTTGCCGGCACGTGGAATATTATTGACGAAGGGCATATAACAACCATTGCGGTAAAACCTGAATATAAACGAAATCATATCGGTGAAGCAATGATTGTACAAATTCTCGAAGACTGCTATAATAACGGCATAAAATATTTAACTTTGGAAGTAAGGGCTTCAAATACGGCAGCTATAGAATTGTATAAAAAATACGGTTTCAGTTCTCTCGGGACCAGAAAAGGGTATTATCAGGACAACAATGAAGATGCTTTAATCATGTGGACTGAAAATATTTTTTACGATAAATTTAAATCAGGATTTGAAAAAAACAGAGAAAATTTAAAGAGCTTTATACAAATAAAATGAGTAAAAGGATATCGGAGCAATTAAACAGTTTTAAATATAAAGGAGAACCCGTAAAGGTTACTTTGGGTACTCTGCTTTTAATATGCTTATGCATATTACTTTTAATCGTTGCTACATTTACACAGCTAACTCTTACTCATTTTTATATACCTTCCGACTGGTTTTATTTTTTGAATCAATCGCCTACGAGTTCACAGATTGCACAGCATTTTTCTAAAACATATAAATATATTCCGCAGATTCCTATGATTTTCTTTATTGTAGCCCTATTAGGAAGAAAGTTCGGAATCCTTTCTATTTGCGGTTATATATTGCTCGGAATGTTTTTCCCTATTTTTGCTCTCGGCGGAGGGATTACATATTTGTTTGAATACGGATTCGGATATATTTTAGCTTTTATCCCTGCGGTTTTCTTTACGGGAACGCTTTTAAAAGTTAAAACAGATTTCTTGCGCATAATTTTAATGGCAGCTTTGGGCGTGCTTGCAATACATATTTTGGGTGTCTTGTATATGTTGTTTATAGCAACATTGAGACACGCTTCAATGGATTTGGTTTCCAGCTGGATTGCCTCTCAAAGCGGAATACAAATATTTTATGATATCTTTTTCACTGTTATAGGTATTTATATCGGACGCTGGGCAAGACGAGTTTTGTGGATTGTAATGTGCTAAATCGATGATAAAATTTTTATCGTTTTTTATGTTGCCCGATGTTTTTTTACGTGATATAATTCGATTATGGAGAATTTGGAATCTGCTAAAAAAGAGGAGAAGGTTAAAAAAGGCATGTCTGCTCAGACAAGGCTTATACTTGTCGGCTTAATGATTAGCACTTTATTTATTCTTTCTGCCGCTTGGTTTGCTATTGTGAGTATTGATAACAATATGAACAAAGCTTATAAAAATTTTGGTCAGGTTCTTTCTAAAACACTTGCGATTGAAGGCGTTGAGGTTACGAAAGAAGTTCCTCAGCTCGCAAAATACGACGCTCTTCGTTCTAATGCGGTTTCGATTTTAAAAAGCAATGACGACATATCTTTTATCAATTTTAAAGATACAAAATCAAAGCCGATTTATTCAAGCAAAGATGATTATGCCGAAAGAGCCGAAAAAGCAAGAATAACCGTTAGTTCTCCGATGATTGTCAAGGGTATAAACGAATCAACAAATGTAGGTTCTGTTGAAGTAGGTTTATCGGGAACAATTATTGATAATGTTTCTGCTACTACAAAAGTTTCAATTTCAATTGTATTTTTGCTGGCATGGCTTGTTGTTGCGGGAATTGTTTATATGAATTCCTCAATTATTACGAGTGAACTGCGTAAACTTTATCAGGGTGTTAAAAAGATATCCTCGGGCGAATTCGGTTATAAGCTTGACAGCAAAGGCGTTGATAATGAAGTAAAAGAACTTTACGGTGCCTTTAATGATATGTCGGAAAAACTCAGCAGATATAACGAACAGACAATCGAAAGCTTGACTTTTGAGCGTAATAAGCTTGAATCAGTTCTTATGAGTATTGTTAACGGTGTCGTTGTTTGTGATAACCATGACAAAGTTATTCTTGTTAATAATCATGCAAAAAAATTGCTTGAGGTGGATGAAGAAAATATTGTGGGAACTCAAATTCAACAATTCTGCGATTCTTCGGGAGAATTTTGTTTTTCCGAAAAAATTGCTCAATTTAAAGATACCCCGCTTGAAGAAGACGGGAATCCCGTTCCTTTCAATATTGAAATTGATAAACGTATAATCAAATGTATTATCTCGCCAATGTTTACCCGTTCAAACTCTTACGTGGGTTATATTATAGTGTTAATTGACGTTACAAAAGATGTTGAAATGGATGAACTCAGGTCTCATTTTATATCGAATGTTTCTCACGAATTAAGAACTCCTGTGACGGTTTTGAGAAGTTATATTGATACGCTTTATAACTTTGGAAATGATTTTGATTTTAACACACAGCGTGAGTTTATCGGTGTAATGAAT
>CADCOS010000078.1 GCA_902803165.1 uncultured bacterium
AGCGTTTATTTTAATTTGCCCGTTGATAACCGAGAACAGCTCTCGGACACGCAGCCCGGATCTACCAATCACAATGTCGAAACCGGTACATCCCCATGTTCTATGTATTCATGGTGAAGACGGCTCCGCTCGCCGACCTGCTCGTCTTGTCCTTCGACAAGCCGACACTGTTGGCTCGACTCCACCTCAGTCGCTTTCGCTCCTTCGGCTTGCCCATTGTGCTCGCCGCACGGCGTCGAAACCGGTACATCCCCATGATTTTTCAATGTTCGTATACACAGTATAAACTATTAACTGTGCCTTTTCAAGTCTAAATTACAGGCATCATACCCTACGCTTTTAATTAAACTCGTTCAAAATCCGCTGCGCCGTGTTTACACCAAGGACAAATAAAATCAGACGGCAAGTCTTCGCCTTCATATATGTAGTTGCATATTTTGCAGCGCCAGCCTTTCTTTTCCGTTTTTTCAGGTTTTGGTTTTATATTTTTTTGATAATAATCGTAAGTAACAGTAGGAATTTCGGACAAACATTGAGCTTCAACCAACTGCGCTATAAACATTGTATGAGTACCTAAATCAACCTCTTGCTTTACATAGGCTGACATAAAGGAATTTGTATTTTCAGAAATATACAAAACTCCGTTCGGGCTTCTTTTTATATTATTAAAACCTTCAAATTTATCCAAATCACGTCCGCTTTGATAGCCGAATCTTTTAAAAATATCAAATCCCGTACCTTCTGAAAGAGTTGATATATTAAACTTTTTCGTTCTTTGAATCATTTCATTTGTATAATTTTTTTTGTTAACTGCAATTGCAATCATGCAAGGATCCGATGTAACCTGCATAACCGTATTTATGATACAGCCGTTATCTTTTACCTTAAACAAGCCGCTTTTTACGTCATCTTCATTTACCCCTGCAGTTAATACGTATAAGCCGTAACCTATTTTAAATAATGCATTTGTATCCATAATAAAAACCCTTATTTAGTTTTAAATCAAGTAAATTAAATTATCATTCAACAATTGATTAATTTTCCGGTTCATTTTCTTCAGAAAGTTTAAAATTGTCATTTCTTGAATAAAGCCAAATTATACCCGCAAATGAAACATAAAAAAGAAGTTCAAAAGCCTCTTCAAATATAAAATTGTTATTTGTTGCTTTTTCCGCTATTGCGCCCATAAACATTGCAAGGCACATAAAGAACAAATTCCATACAGGTAATTTTATCCCCTTAACCATTTTCCATATATCAAGATAAAATTTCTTTTTAAGGAAAATTAAAGACACTATGGCTATCCAGGTTCCGTACAAGAAGTGAACTGTCTTTCCAAGCCACGGCCATGGAAGCATGCTCCAAGAATAGTATTTGTGGTATTCTCCCGGAATAGGGAAAAACAATGTTCTTCCGCAATTTACTTCTCTTATAATCAATATTGAAAGCGCCAGCGCAATAAATCTAAAAAGAGGCTGATTCACTTTAGACGTTACACCTAAATAAACAGCTATAAACAAAACTGACATTTGAATATTTTCCAAAAGACCGTTTTCAAAACCGTATTTTTGCGGCATCCAAATTAACATCGGAAAGATGGAAATAAATACAGCCAAACAAATCCAAGAAGTTCCGTAAAATTTGAAATCGAAATGCGACTTTATAAAATCACAAACACATTTACACATAATAACTCTCCAAAATCCTAATTCCAAGTTAAAAGATAGCATACAAAAAGGTCAAATACAATATTTGTATCGGTAACTAATAAAACTTATATTGTGCTAAGATATTTTTATGAAGAAGCTTATCGACTATAAAGATTCAATAAGAAAATGTTCCAAATGCGGACTTTGTCAGGCAGTATGTCCTCTTTACAAAATAACCGGCAGTGATTGTACGGTTTCAAGAGGGCAATTTATCATGCTCAAAGGAGTTTTAGACGGAAAAATTAAGCTTAATGATAAGGTTAACAGATATTTAGACCTCTGTTTAAAATGCGGAGCCTGTTCTAAATTTTGCCCGAGCGGGATAGATGTTGTAGACGTAATTTCAGCTGCGAAATACGAATATTTTAAAACACACAAATCGGAAAGAATAAATTCTTTTTTAAAAAAACATTTAATATTCGGGTTATTGACCGGTATTGCAGGGCTTTTTCATAAAAAGAGCAAATCCAAAAATTTTCAAAAGAAGGTTCTGTATTTTGGCGGCTGCGGAAGCAAAATCACCGGCACGGATTCAATTGTAAAACTTTTAAACAAAATGAATATAGAAGTTATTACTCCAAACTTTTCTTGCTGCGGAATTTGGGCATACACAAGCGGAGACTTGGATACTTTTAATAAATATATAGATTCATTTATAAGTGAAGTAAAAAAATACGATATAAAGGAAATAGTTACTTCTTGCGCAAGCTGCGAAAAGGCTTTAAAAGACTATATAAGACATACGGAAGACGATGCTAAAAAAGAAATCTTGTCAGAATTAAATATTAAGAGCATTTATTCTTATATTTCCGAAAACAAATTGACTATAAAATTGAAAAAATCAATAACCGCTACTTACCACAAGCCTTGTAATACTTTTGATTTTGAGAGCATTGAATATGTTCTTAATAATACAGAGAATCTTAATTACATAAAAATGGAAGATTATGATACCTGCTGCGGGTTAAATATTTTATCCGATTTGAAAGAATATAAAATTGCATCGAAAATTTTTGCGAATAAAAGGAAGTGTATAGAAAAAAGCGGCGTGAATATAGTACTTACAACATGTTTAGGGTGTGTTGCCACACTGAAAATAAATTCTAAAGGGAAATACAAAGTTTTTGATTTATTGGAATTTCTTGCCAAGAATGTTGAGTAATAAATTTTATGATAAGATTTTATTATGATAAAACTTGTAGCAACTGATATTGACGGTACTATTTTAATTCCGGAAGAAGAATTTACTGATTCC
Source organism: uncultured bacterium (assembly GCA_902803165.1). GTDB lineage: Bacteria > Cyanobacteriota > Vampirovibrionia > Gastranaerophilales > Gastranaerophilaceae > CAG-196. The sequence goes on from CADCOS010000078.1 coordinate 2,965, forward strand.
GTAAAAGCTTGCGTAAAAAAATTATGTGATTGCGGAATAAAGGTTGTACTTGTGACAGGAAGAATGAAAGCTGCTGCAAAACTTATTGCTGATGAATTAAAATTGCAAACTCCGATAGTTTCTTATCAAGGGGGCTTGGTTACTGAGGGAAACAGCATTTTATATGAGAGATATTTAACAACGAATCAAACCGAAAGAATTCTTGATTGGGCAAAACAAGAAAAAATACATATAAATCTTTATAATGATGATATTCTATATTCGGAATCTGATTGTTATGAGGTTCAAAGATATTGTGCAAGGCAGCATACAGAGTACAAAGTTTCTGATTTTTCATCTATTAATAAAGATAAAGTTAATAAAATTTTGGCAATAGATTACAATAACTCAGACAGAATCGATAAACTGGAAGAAACGCTCCCTGCAATGTTTCCTGATTTATATATAGTTAAGTCAACGCCTAATTTTTTAGAATTTTCAAACAAAGAAGCTTCAAAATATTGTGCGGTAAAATTTTTGCAAAAATATTGGAACTTAAAAGATGATGAAATACTTACCATTGGTGATCAAAATAACGATATAGAGCTGCTTAAAGCAGGCGGAATAAAAGTCGCGATGGGAAATGCCACAGAAACTTTAAAAAGTTATTCAAACTATATAACTGATACCGTTCAAAATGACGGTTTTGTAAAAGCAATGGAAAAATTTTGCGGAATTAACTCATGAAAAAAATTGCTATCCTAATTGATAAAGAAAATGAACTTAAAGATGTTTTAGATTACGAATTGAAAGATTTTAATATAAAATTCTTTGAAAATATTCCTGATGAAGATTTTGACATTGTCGTAATATTAAAAGACGGAATTATTTATGACCAAAATGCCATAAAATGTATGTTTTCTCTTTTACCGGCTTTTGCGGATTCGAATAATCCTATTAAAGAAGCTTTAGAATACGGTTCAAAGGTTACGGGGTTAACCGTCTATTACACACAGCCGTTTAAGGTTATTGAGCAATATCCGATTCATATTGATGCGGATAAACACTATGATGACATTGAAAAAGAATTAAAATATTTAAGACAAATTATTTTACCATACATAATCAAACAATTAGCTTTGAATGAACAAATTAACCTGAAAACTTTGTTTAAAAAAAGCTGCACAGGCGGTTGTTCCGGATGCGGAGGCTGCCGCTAATGAATGTTTTAATAATCGGAATTCCTCATAAGTCAATAATTGATGCAATAAAAAAATCGGGATATTTAGAAAAACTTTATATTGCCGCACCTCAATCCGTTGAAAATATTCCAAACATAGATTTTTTAAGTTTCGAAGATTTAATAAATAAAGCTAAAGTTTTAAAAACCGATATTGCAATAACATTTGATAAAGATTTAATAAAAGCAGGAATTGCAGAAGTATTCCAAAAAAATAAACTGAATCTCATATCCGTAAATAAAAAATGGTTGAATCTTGAGACATCAAGAATTGCTTCGAAAAAGCTGCTAAATTATTATGAAATATCGAATCCGGAAATTATAAAAGCACCTGTTGCATTTCCTGTCATACTAAAAACCGATTTCCCCAAATTTACTTACAAGGCCGATTCAATTTCGGATTTAATAGAAGCAATAGAACACTTGGGCGGAGAAAATATTTATACGGAAGAATATTTAATTGGCAATAGTTATGAATTTGTCCACATTTGGGACGGAGAAAATATTTATACTCTGCCTTCCGAGCAGCAATTAACAGAAATTCAGGAAGAGAAACTAAAACTTTATTCTACAAAGTTAAATTTTATGCTGGCTGATGAAAAAGCTGATTTCAGGGGCTTTTTTACATCTAAATTAATGTGGGCAAAAAATGAGTGGTATGTTTTGCGATACAAAATGGATTCAAGTGATTACAAATTCGAAAATTTAAAAAACGATTTTTTATTTATTTTGAATCTCATTATTTATAGAAAATTAAACGAATTGTAATATTTATTTACAAATAAGTCAATTATTATCCTTTTCAATACTTTATATATATAAGGATATTTTAGGATTATTTTACGTCATGACTTATTGCAGCCCTATCGGACAATTTAATTTTGGCTTGGGATATCTTGCCGGAAACTGTTTGAGTAATATTATTACTAACACATTCTTTGGCGGGTGCAGGAATACTATGCCATTTTTTACAAATTCTTTGTCCTTGTATAATTATTATCCGTCAGGGTACAATTTCTTTTCCGCTCCAAATACACAGTTAATGTTTCCGATGCCGGATTTTAGTAATATAACAATCCCGCAGTTTGATACAACATCACTTTGTAATAATTTTGGTAATTATCAATTTAATGTACCTCAATTTAATTTTGATACATCACAATTTAATTTTAACTTTAATAATAACAATTATTCTTTGAACAATTATTCTTTAGGTGTTGCAGATAAATTTGAAGAAAAACACCCGACAAAGAAAACAAAAAAATCGAATAATACCTCATATACAAAAACCGGAAATAATCATCCTTATGCTTCGTTAACAAAGCAAGAAGCACTAAAAAAAGCAAAAAGTGATCCTAATCTGGAAGATATCTCATCAGGCGGTACAGGATGGTCTGTTGCAAGCGGTTCGTTTAGAAACGATATACCGTTTGCGAAAGCGGGAACAAAAGCCCTCCTTGACAAAGCTTTTGCGGAAGCAGGTATTGAGTTTTATGTAACCTCGGCTCTGGGTACCAAAACATCTCCGCATGGATATAAAGACTCAGGAGCTTCGAGCAGTCATTATAATGAGAAAAACCCTAAACTTGATCTGCAGCCTAAAAATAACCCTACTTCTAAAAAATCAAATGAACAATTAGCTGATGCATTGCAAAAAACCGGATTATTTTCAAGAATATATGTGGAAACGGACAGCAGAGGAGTTACTCACTTAGATGTACAGCTTAAAGACAGCGCATTTACGGCATTGGCATAACTTATTCTTCAGAAGGTTCGTCTGATGGTTGTTCAATAGTTTTCTTATATGAACATTTTCTGCTTGAACAAGCTACTACTGTTCCGTTTTTAGTCATTTTTTTGACTAAAAGTTCACCGCACTCAGGACAGGTTTCGCCCGTAGGTTCATCCCAAAGAGCATAATCACAATCAGGGTATTTATTACAGCCAAAAAATATTTTGCCTGCTTTTGATTTCTTTTCAACGATTTCGCCTTCTCCGCATTTTGGGCATTTCACGCCTGTTGAGCGGATATAACGTTTTCTCGACTTACATTCGACACACTCAATATATTTTCCGTAAGGACCGGTTTTTAGCACCATCTGACCGCCGCACTTTTCGCACTTTTCGTCAACTGTTTGAGGTTGATTAGAAGCGGCGGAATTTCCTTCTCCTTCTTCTGCGCTTTCCAATTCATTTATATTATTTATGGAGATAATAGTTTTACATTCAGGATATCCTGAACACCCTAAAAACTGATTCCCGTAACGGCTTGTTCTGACAAGCATTTTCTTTCCGCAATTAGGGCATACTTTGTCGCTTTCTATTACAACCTTCTGAGCTGTCTTCATTACGGAATTGACTTCTTCCATGAAAGGTGCATAAAAATCTTTCAATACAATATTCCAAACAGCCTTTTTCTCTGCGATAAGGTCAAGCTTTTCTTCCATGCCTGCAGTAAATTTATAATCCATAATGTCAGCAAACTGCGATACCAGCTGCTTGCAGACAGTCCTTCCCAATAATGTAGGAAAAAGCGCTTTATCTTTCTTTTCAACGTACTTTCTTGTCTGAATTACGGTAATTATTGTCGCATAAGTAGAAGGTCTTCCTATTCCGTGTTCTTCAAGGGCTTTAACAAGAGAAGCTTCATTATACCTTGGAGGCGGCTGTGTGAAGTGTTGTTTTGGTGTAACTTCTTTACATACTACAGTATCCCCTTGGGATAAATCAGGAATTTTCGCATCGTTTTCTTTTTCATCTTCTTCGGCATCATTATAAACTTTTAAAAATCCTTCAAAGAGTACTTTGCTTGTTCCTGCTCTTAAACCGTATTCACCTGCCGAAATATCGATAGTTTTATTTCCGATTTCAGCGGGTGCCATTTGCGATGACATAAATTTTTCCCAAATAAGCTTATATAACTTGTATTGGTCAGATTCCAAGTAAGGTTTTATACTCTCGGGTGTACGTTCCGGATAGGAAGGTCTTATGGCTTCGTGAGCATCCTGAACGTTTTGTTTTCCTTTTACATATACATTAGTTTTTTCCGGATAATATTTTTCACCATAATTTTCCAAAATGAAATTTTTTGCCATTTCATGGGCATCATCCGAAATTCTGACGGAATCTGTTCTCATATATGTAATAAGACCGACCGGAGTACCATCTATTTCTATACCTTCATATAGTTTTTGTGCTACCTGCATAGTCTTTTGTACACCGAATCCGAGTTTTGAACTGGCTGCCCGTTGAAGAGTAGATGTTATAAATGGCGCAGTCGGTTTTCTTTTTGTGGTTTTTTGTGTAACTTTTTCAACTTTACA
>CADCOS010000079.1 GCA_902803165.1 uncultured bacterium
ATGGACGCAAAATTATTCAGATTTGAAGACTTAAATAGTCTTAAAGTCATAACTAAAGATTTAGTTGACGCTATAGCAAAAATAAGCGCACAAAAAATTACTGCAATTAAATAATTAGCCAAGTTAATTTAAAATATGATATACTTAACGTACGGAGGGCTTATGAAAAAAATATTTTATATAATAACTGTGCTATTTATATTTCAGGTTACCGCTTGTGCAAGCTATAACGACGTTTTAGTGGCTGATATCAGTTATGATTGGATTAATAAATCTGAAGTCGAACGTGAAACTATGATTGAAGAAGTAAAGGATATTATATTTGAAAATCCTGTTACAAAAGACAAAAGTTTGAAAAAAGCATGCAAAGATAAATTAAAAGATAAAGATCGTATAGAACACTATATGGCAGCTTCTGCCGGTTACAAGGAATATAACGGATATAATATTTCGGCATTTTATTATAAAAATAAAAAATATATTTATATGTATGCGCTGCAAGACAAAAAAGATTTAACCAAAAAATATTACTATGATGCATTAGGACACTTGAAGTATGTTGATTATATTTACGGTGAATATCCGGAATACCCTTATTATGCAATACAATACAAGATTTCGGGGAAACCGGTCAGCGCAATTTATTATGCATCAAAAGACTCACAATATATGTACAATCCCGATGAATCTTTTGTAGGTCTATGGTACAAATACAATTTATATGACAAACATTCAAAAATTATTTTAAGAAGGACTTCATACTAATGAGTCATGCATACGAACTTGGAAAATTACTTATAGAAAAGGGTTTGACTCTTTCTACAGCCGAATCTTGCACAGGAGGGCTTTTGAGTTCAAAACTTACTGATGTTTCAGGAAGTTCTTCATATATAACATTGAATTTAGTAACTTACGCAAATGAAGCAAAAAATAAAATGCTGAATGTTGACGAAGCAGTTTTATGTACGGTAGGTGCAGTGAGCGAAGAGTGTGCCATGCAAATGGCGAGAGGATTATATGAGCTTACAGGTTCCGATATTTGTGTATCAACAACAGGCATAGCAGGTCCGACAGGGGGTACTCAAACTAAACCTGTAGGGCTTATGTATTCTGCTATTCACACTAAAAATTTCAACAAAGTTTATAGGATTTTATTAAACCCGAATACACCGAGAGAAGAAATGAAAGACGCCTTCGCAGAGGAAGTTTTAAAAAATATTATAGAAGTTATAAAGATTATGTAAGGATTCAAGGTTCTTTTGAAATTTTATACTATACTTTAAGAGTGATAAGTATTTAATGGAGAAAGCGAATGACAAATTTAATCATGGAAAAATCTAACATTCATCCTTCTGCGGTAATTCATCCGTCAGCTCAAATAGGGGAAGGCGTAATTATCGGACCGAATGTTGTTATAGGTGAAAATGTAAAAATCGGTAACGGTACAAGAATTATAGCGAATGCATATATAGAATATGCAGAAATCGGTGAGAATTGTACAATATCACCATTTTCTACAATAGGTTCAGAGCCGCAAGATTTGGGTTATAAGGGAGAATCGACGAAAGTTGTAATAGGAAACGAAACAATAATTAAAGAAAATGTTACTATTCACAGAGGCGCAGCATGCGGCGATTATACAACAAGAATCGGTAATAAGTGTTTATTAATGGTAGGTTCTCATGTCGCTCATAACTGTGTTCTTGCAGATCAAGTAATTCTTGCAAACCTTGTCACATTAGGCGGGCATGTTCATGTAGGTTTTGGTGCTTTTGTAGGCGGAATGAGCGTATTCCACCAAAATATAAGAATTGGTGATATGGCTATAATAAGCGGTTTCTCTGCTTCAAGACAGGATATATTACCTTATTCAAAATGTGACGGACGTCCTGCATTCCCGGTCGGCATTAATGTAATAGCCATGAAACGAAGAGGGGTGCCTCAAGAAATAAGAACAGCTACGAATGAAGCTTTCAAATTGCTGGTTTCTGAAAATTATAATACTTCTCAAGCAATAGAAAAAATCAAAGCTGAAATTCCTATGAATGAATATATTGAAAACATGATAGAATTTATTCAAACATCAAAAAGAGGGGTTGTACTAAAATCTCATAAATCCGGTCATCGAACATTGGATAATGAAGAATAATTCAAAATATGCGGCGAAAGCCGCATATTTTATATAGGTATTTTGGGCAGATTGTTTGAATACTATCTTAATGATAGTATTAGTAATGAAAAAAGGTGGATATGAAAAAAATATTATTTGTAATAGATAAGCTTGAATTAAAATACTTTGAGTTCAATAATTTGGTAACAAATTTTTGGATGATTAAAGAGTTTTTAACCAGAGGGTGTGAAGTATACATAACCACTATTCCTCAGCTATATTTAAGAGGGTGTATAGCTCGTTCAAAGTGCTATGAAACCTTTATAAACAATGAAAACATTTTTTATAAAGATGTTTTGCTTGATAAGGAGATTGATTCCTTTGATTTGGTTATGTTTCGTCCGGATCCGCCTGTTGATATAAATTATATCAACGCTACCTATATTTTTGATTTTGTCCATACAAAGACGATAAACTCGCCTAAAGCTATCAGAAGTTTTAATGAAAAATTACACAGTTTGTATTTTAGTGAATTTATGTCACCAAATATTGTTACTTCGTCGATGAAAGATATTGAATTATTCTTAAAAGAACACAAACAAATTGTTTTAAAACCTTTAAACAGATGTTTCGGTTCAGGCGTAATGTATCTTTATGACGGAGATCCTAATACACATACAATAATTAACACCGTAACAGAAAATGAAACTTCTCTTGCGATGGTTCAGGAATACATTCCTGAAGTAAAACAAGGCGATATAAGGGTTTTAACGCTGGGAGATGAAATTATTCCTTACAGCATAAAAAAGCTTCCGGGGGGGGACGATTTTAAATTTAATACTCACTCTGATTCGTATATTGTAGATTCAGGGATGACAAAAGAAGAATACTGCTATTTTAAGCCGGTTGCAGAGAAACTCAATTCGATGGGTATAGAAATGGCAGGCTTAGATGTTATTAACAATAAAATTATTGAAATAAATGTAACAAGTCCTTGCTATTTTATAAAAGAAATGAACAATTTACATGGGATTTTCGTTGAAAAGATGATTGTTGATTATTTATTGACACCGGCATTGTTATCATTATAAAAATGTAGTATAATAAACTATATAATGGATTTATTTGTAAATATATTCGTATAAAATGAGTTTAGTAACCAGTTTAAATAAAGAAGGAAAGGCATGAAAAAGAAATTATTATTAACTTTAAGTTTGTTAATACTTATATCGGCTTTTAGCACAGCATATTCAAAAACAAATATAAGTTCAGAACTTTCTGAATCAATAAAGCTTTATAAGGCAAAAAATTATTCTGAATGTTATGTTAAATTGGATTCCGTCATAAAAAAAGAACCGGGGAATGCTTTAGCGTATTATTATAAAGCTATTGCTGCAACACAACTCGGTAAAAAGGATGAAGCAATTTCAAATTATGAAAAAGTTCTTGAGTTGTCTCCAAAAGCAAATAATTTGTCCAGATATGCAGCTAAAGGTAAAAAATGTTTAGAAACGCCTGACAAATGCTCGGAATCATCTTATGAATCTGCTGATGATAAATTTATAAGAAGTCTTAAAGGACCAAAATTCTCTGATGAAGTAAGAAGTGAATATGAACGGCTTAAAATAGATGAAATGAGACGGACTATAAATCGTGATGAAGACATTGCTCCTGCAAGATTTAAAGAATACAAAGATTTTTCAAGCATGAATATTGATAACGGCACACCATCCAATGATGAAATAGTAGCCGCTATAAGAACGTTACAAAAAGCAGGAATGTATAATGATATGACAAGTGCTTACTCGGATTTGTCACTAATCAGCGGGCGTAATTATAATAATGCGGCATTATTAAATTCCGCAGGAATTTCTTCAATTAGTCCGCAACTTATACAAACAATGCTTACAAATAATATGTCACTTGGCTTTTAGGTAAAATTGATGAAAATTAATACATTAAGGTTTGGAGAAATAGAAATTGAAGATTCAAGAATCTTCGATTTTGAGTTGCCGATTATTGGCTTTAACGAATTGAGAAAATTCGTTATATTAGATTTAAAAAAAGATAATTTTTTCAAATGGCTTCAGTCAATCGAAGATCCTGCGTTAGCATTTCCTATTGTATCAGTATTTAGTATGGATGTGGATTACACAATAGATTTATCTGATGAAGCTGTTGATAAATTAAAAATAACGAGCGTGGATGATATATTAGTCATGAATATAGCATCCATTCCTCAAGAAAACCCTCAGGGAACGACAATAAATTTGCTTGCGCCTATTATTTTTAATCTAAAAGAAAATATTGCGGGACAGGTTATTTTATCAGGTTCAGGTTATGATATAAGTTTCCCTTTATTCAAAAATAATTAGTTAAGGATTAACATGTTAGTAATTTCCAGAAAAAACGGTCAAAAAATAATGATTAACGACAACATAGTTATAACGGTTGTCGAATCCAGAAACGGTCAATGCAAAATTGCTATTGAAGCGGACAAGAATGTCAAAATTTATCGTGAAGAAATATATTATCAAGTTAAATTAGCTAATTTGGTAGGTAAAAATACTAACCTTAATGCTGTAGATTCTGTATCAGACTTATTGAAAAATGATAAACTTCAAATAAACAACAAGGTTGAGCAAACTTCAGAAGCTGCTGAAATTGAAATAGAAAAAACAAACAAGTCTCAATTTATTATAAAAAAACAGCAGAACAATGAATAATAAGGACTTTTATGTTCTTTTTCGGTAATAGTGAGTGTAGTATAAAATTTAAACCTTTAAGTGTTGAACATGCTTATCTGGCTATATTAAATAATGATTTAGATTCAGCCGCAGCAGTTTTTGAAGCAATAGATTCTCCTCGGGCACGATGGGGAAGAAGTTTTGTTGATATATTAAAAGGTTACATTGAAAATTACCCGACATATTTTGAAATCAGAAACTTTTTAGAAATAGATTTGGATTTTTTAATCAAAAATCAAAAAATAGATTATGTAGAGATGGTTTTGGGAAGTCTTGAATTTTTATCCAAAATTAATCAGGAGGTATATAAATACACTGCCAGAGTTATGTTTGAAAACGGATATTATAAATCTTCAAAAGAATATATGGATAAGTCAAAAGACTTGTTTTATAATGATCCGGAGCTTCACTTTATGCTCGCAAAATATTATATAAAAGAAGGACAATATTCAGATGCGGACTTCTGTTTAACCGAATGTTTAAATATAATTCCAGAATATGCGCCTGCTTTAAAGTTGAAAAACGATATTGCAATATATTTGGATTAATTTCTTATGTTTAGTATAATAATTTTATGATAAATAAAGATAGTGACATATTTGAATCAGCAAGAACGAATGTTTTTGAAAGCAAGCCTTCATTAAGCAGCAATTTTTTCTTATCCGAACCTGCTGCGAATATAAATTTAAATGAACAAAAAAGGCGGTTAAACGACTATGACTTCAATTTGCTGAAAGAAGAAGCATACAAAGATGTTGATGACGATTTATTCAGACTTGAATATAAAATTTCCAAAACAGAAGAAGAATTAAAAGATATTGATGCTAAAATTGCATTAGCAGCAGAGGTTGGAGATAGTGAAAAACTTATTGAACTAAGCAATCTAAAAGAAATTGCTAAAAATGACTATGATTCTTTAATTGCCTTGTATAATAACAGAAGTGTGTCGGCTAAAATTACCGATACGGTTTCCGGTTCTTTTAAATCAAGTTTAAGTTCATTCAATGCAAGAATTGAAAAATGGTCGGAAAAATTGTTGTCAAAACTTCCTCAAAAATTCAAAAAAATTATTGAAATTAAACGTTCATTAGCAAAATTAGAAAATATTAACAAAAGTGTTGACGAGTTAATGACTTTAAATATACCTTATGGTGAAAACATCGATAAATACCAACAGCTTTCAAAGTACATACTTAAAGCTAACTCCATCCATTCGGAAATTTCCCGCTACATTAAAAAGGCTTGATAACAGTCACAGATTTTGCTATCATATATCCGAGGGGTGTGAAATTGTTTGTATCAGCAATCAACAGTGTAAAGTTTTTTAATAACTATTTTAATAAAACTTCAGACAAAAAATTCTATTTGTTTGAAAATAACCATGATGTTTTTATCAAAAAAAACAGCATTAATTTTGAAAGCACATCTGCCGGAGCACCTCTCAGAAGACTGAAAAATATCACTGATCCTTATTTTGGCGAAAAAATGATAAGCGTAGCGGACATGCCAAAAATTGAAAAAAGGTTAGACGAATGTTCAACCGTAAAGAAAACGGTTCATGTTTTACAAAAATATAAAAAGAACATGCAGCCTATAGAACTCAAAATATTTGAAAGAATAGAAGCAGCCTCTCAAAGTGCTGTGAGAAAAACTTTGCCTCAGCTGTTAAACATGTGGTATGACGAGTCACTTATTAATTTGAAACTGGAAGAATTTCGAATAATTGATACTATAGATGCGCTTTCTCAACAACTGTCACCTGAAACAGAATTGAAAATAAGAGAAAAAACAACAAAATGCAGACAATCACTTGTTGACGGCTCAGCCGAAGCTCCGTTTAAAAGAAAAAGTATAATTGCTTCTATTGCAGAAATTCAGCCCAAAACCGGTGAAGAAGAAGTTTTAGATAATTTGAAAAACTATTCTTTTAAACTTCCGTCTTCAAGCACAAGCGAAAATGCATTTATTGTTAAATATGCTGACAGAAGCCATGAAGAAATAGCAAAAAGGCTGATAAGACTATCTGTAGGGACGGTTGAGCATATAAAACCTGATTCTCTCGGAGGAGAAAATGATATAAGCAATTTTATGCTTGTATCTGCTCAAGCAAACAGCTTGCGAGGGAATATGCCGTTGTCGGATTTTATAAAACGTTTTCCTCAAGTATTAAAGAATGTTCAGATTTATATAGAAGATATTATAAATACAATCCATAAAGGCGGGCTTCAGGGAAATCAGTCCTACCCTTATAAAGTAAAGCAGACTTTACGTAAAGAGTCCGAGGGAATTATTAACCTTAATCTTTCAAGTTTTAAATATTCTGCAAAAGAAGCAAGAAAATTGGAAAAAAATTCTAAATCATCATATTCACATATAAGTAATAAACATAAAAAGGCAAAACGCAAATAATGAGCAATGTTTTGATTGGAAAAAACGGAGAAGATATAGCTTGCAGGTTTTTAGAAAAACTTGGTTATAAAATAATTGAGACAAACAAACGTTTTTCAAAATTGTGCGAAATTGATATTATAGCACTTGATAAAGAAACCATCGTTTTTTGCGAAGTAAAAACCCGAAAAACAAATATTTGCGGAAGTCCTTTTGAAGCAATTACAAAGTCAAAATACGAGCATTTAAAAAAAGGTCTTTATTTGTACAGACTGGAACACAATGAATACAAAAAATTCAGAATAGATGCCGTTGCAATTACGTTAAAACCGGAACTCAAAATCGAACACCTTAAAAATATATAATCTTAAGGTGTTCAAATTAAGTTAGATTATTCCGGTTAGAATAAACACGTAATACCCTGTTACAGCATATTCTTTCTGATACGTTCTTTGGCTCTATCTATATCTCTGATTCTTTTTTCAATGCTGCTGACTTGTTTTTTTAAAGCAGCTCTTTCTGCCTTAATAAGTTTGTATTGAGCATCTACATCAGCATATTTTGTTTTACAGTTTAATAAGTCGTTTCTAATGTCTACTTGCGCATTTTCGAGCTGTGAAATAGCATTTTGAATATTGCCGTTTCCGATAGCTTCATCGCCCAAAGTGTTTATATTACCGGTATTATTAGCAGCCGGCATCGTCATTGTTGAATTACCGTAGCTTGTATCATTAAAATTTAACGGAGTAAACGCATTACCGTCAGCGTAAACTGCACTGCTTAATAACAATGCCATACCCGTTGCTATTACTAAATTTTTCATCTATTCTCTCCTTACTCTGATTCTTACATTATAGTATATTAACATTTTTTTGTGAAGTATTTACTAAAATTGACAAATTGTTTTATAATAATTGTAATGAGTGTGTATTGTAAATTTTGCGGTATGTGTTGTAAGCTGATTCCCGTTAAAGGCGAGGAACGAATTTTGGTGCGTGACGGATTTCAGATGCCTGATGATGAATTTATTAATTCATTAAAGCCTTTAAGCGATGAAGAAGCTCTTAATATAAACGAAAATTATGTTCAAACTGTTCAAAACATGTTTGAAGATGTCAAATTTTACAGCTGCAAATATTTAACAGCAGATAATAAGTGCTTTATAGAAAATAACAAACCGTCTTTTTGTAAATCTTTCCCATCTTCGCCGCTCGCACTTGTTCCGGATGAATGCGGATATTTAGGTGACATATTTATAAAAAATGAAGAACTGAAACGAAAAATTCGAATGATTAAACAAGATATTTTAGATTACAAAACTTTGATAGAAATGGGGGATAAAGATTCAAAATCTTATACAAAAATTATTGATAATCTGTCCAGATTCGTAAAAAAATATGAAGATTTTGGTTCTAACGATTGGTAATCATAAAATAAATGTAGGTTTAAATC
>CADCOS010000080.1 GCA_902803165.1 uncultured bacterium
CCCCAGGTTGGACTCGAACCAACAGCCTACCGGTTAACAGCCGGTTGCTCCGCCATTGAGCTACTGAGGATTATTTATCTTCTGCATTATTCAATTAACGCTTCTGGCTTTATTCAATTGTTGTCTCGGTATCAGTACCGAAACTTCACTTAAATATAATATCAGATAAAAAAAAATTGTAAAGTAGAAATTTAAAAATTCCCTGCAAAGTCTCTTTAAAACGCTTACATTAAAGTTTAATTTGATATATACTCGTACTTATAAATGAGTATATCATAACAATTATTCAATCAATCGCATCAAGAATTTCACCTCGTTATACAAGAAAGCATCTTGTTCAAAATGAAAATGCTCAAAAACTTTTCCCTGAACTAGTGCAAAAGCAAGAAGCTGTCAGAAATTATGTAAAAGCAAAGGCTTCAAACTACAAACAAGAATATGTTTGTCCTAGCAGTTTTGACAAATAAACCCTTGCGATAAAGTTCAAATTTTTATAAAATAAGGAATATGAAGCGTTTAAGTTTTTTATTCCTTATTTTGTATTTGCTATGCGGCGTATGTTCAGCAGAGGACGAAGTGTGGCTTGATGTAAACACGCCTGATATAAGGAGGTTTAATACAGGGAGTTTAAATTTTGATAACCCTGAAAAAGCTGATGATGAAGAAAATGAAAATTATTTAAAACCTTCTTTTCATTCCATAAAAAAAATGTTTAATGAAGATTTCTTTGAGCAAAAGTCTTTTTCAACAAAAAAAGATAAAGAAAATTTATAAAATTTAATTGAAAGTAATTAAAAAACTAAGTTATGCTATATTTAGATGCCGGAACAACATATTCAAAAATAATAACAGACTCGGAAAGTTTTGATAAAAATTATCTTGACTGCAAAAAAGATAATTTTTATTATTACATTATGCCTTCAAATATAGTTAAATCACTAAACTTAACCCCGAATCGTTCATGCGGTCATATGGCAAATTCTGATGAAAACGAAATCGTAGCGTTAGCAAAAGGAGCACAAAAACGTCAAATCGAATCAGATGCAACGATTTTAGATTTAGGCAGCCGTGATGCTAAGTGGATAAGATTTAAAAATAATAAATTCCATGACATGGATTGGAATACGTCATGTGCAAGCTCAACCGGCGCAACAATAGAAATGCTTTTGAAATTTTACGACGTAAAACCCGAAGATTTAAAATTTAATTCGGAAAAATTTTCCGTAACTTGCGGTATATTTGGAATGGAAAAAATAATGGATTCTATTTCAAATGGTATTCCGCCAAAAGATGCAATTTCAAAATTTGTACACGGTATAGCTTTCAACTCTTGGAACTTTGCAAAATGTCCCGAAAAAATATATTTATCAGGCGGGTTTTGCATGAACAAATGCTTTACCGACTCACTTCAAAAATATTGTGAAGTGGTGGTTTTGGGAAGATATGTTCTCTGTGAAGGTCTTATTCAATAAAAGAATTTTATTTAGCTTACTCTAAGATTTTGAGTATATTCTCTTTGTTGGTCTTCTTCTTCAGATCTTCTTCTTTCAAGTTGAATCTGATTATCTTTTACAATTTCGTGTAAATGATTAATATTTTGTTCCAAACCTACAAGAATCTGTTCGGCGTATACAGAAGCACCGTCTTTCATCCTGAGAGCTTCATCCATAGCCTGATTCCTTACTGCATCAGCTTCTTCAAGTGCTTTTCTCTTAATGTCTTCACAATCATTTATAACTTGTTCTTTAATCTTTTCGGCTTCTCTTTGGACTGCTCTTAATAAATCAGATTCGCTAAGCAACCTGTTGGCCTCTGCCTGAGCTTCGGAAATAATTTTTTCAGCACGCTGCTGCGCTTCATATTGAAGTTCATCTTTTCTTCTCAATAAAGCTCTTGCTTCTTTAACTTCATCAGGAAGTGCCGCATAAAGCTCATCCAAGATGTCCATCACAACATTCTTTTTAACTATTGAAAGATTACTCAATAAAGGAACACCTTTTTCCAAAGTTTCCTCTAATTTATTCATAAGACCGTATATAACATCTTGTTGTGAATTCATGTCAGCTCCATATATTTCTACGACAGTTACCAAAATTGTACAACAAATATTAAAAAAAAGTCAACGAAAAGTGCTAGTTATATTACAAATTAGGATATGTTGCTCTAATATATCCCAAATCTTTCGGAATAGAACCCGCCAAAGATTTTATTAATTGCAATGTTTCAGATGTATTAACCATATAAGAAGAATTCCCTATAGGAGGTTTGACCTTAATATTCGCTATTAATTCTCGCTTAAGTTTATATGTTCTTATTTGTTTATCCTCACCATAAGAGTTTGCCAGTTTCGCAAATTCACTGGGCATGCTCGCATCTATACAGCATAAAATGTCATCCACACGTTTTTTATCAAAAATCTTTTTGTTCCCAAAACTGAAAGCAGCTTCGTTTTGAATGCATCTCTCTAACTTTTTAAAATAGCCCATTAAATTATTTAAAATTTCATCTTCTGTTTGCATGTTAAAATTCCTAACTCTGTAAATTTTCTATGGCTTTTTTGTAATCGTTACTTTTATAAATATAACTTCCCGCAACCAGAGAATTAGCACCAAGTGATTTACAAATTTTAGCCGTTAAATTATTTATACCACCGTCAACCTGAATAATCAAATCACTGTTTGAATTTTCTCTTATTATCGGTATTTTCATAGCACATTCATGTATAAACTCCTGACCGCCAAAACCCGGTTCTACCGTCATAACAAGGACTAAATCAACCTCATTAATATATGGAAGTATTGCTTTTACATCAGTGTTTGGCTTTATAGAAATACCGGCTTTTTTATTTTTCTGTTTTATAAGCTGTATAACATCTTTGACCTTAGACTCATTTTTACATGCTTCAATATGAAATGTAATCAAATCAGCACCGGCATCAGCAAATACCGATACATATTTTTCGGGGTTTTCTATCATTAAATGAACGTCCAAAAACATATCTGTTCTTTTTCGAATAGATTTTACTACAGGAACTCCAATTGTAATATTAGGAACGAAGTGACCGTCCATGACATCAATATGAATCCAATCCGCACCTGAATTTTGGACAGACTTAATTTCCTGTTCTAAATTCATAAAATCAGCTGATAATATTGACGGTGAAATAATAATACCCATACACGTATTCTACCATATTTATAAGTTGATTGGAAGATAAACTATTTCTTAAAAACCGGAGGCGGCTGAATATAAAGCGGTTTTAACTTTCTCCAATCACAATCACAGCCTGAATTAATTTTTTCAACAGCAATTTTTGCAAGAATTTCTCCAAGTTGATATTCGCCGTTTTGGTATGATACAGCCTCTTTTGCTGCAGCAGAGAATCTTTCATAAAGACTATTATCAGTTATAACTTTTTTATCTTTAATCAACTCTTCAACCGCATCAAGTTCAAGCGCGCCTTTAATTTCATTATCATAAAAATATGCCTTGTTTTTTCTCGCATCAAGAGCAACCAAGTCGTTTCCGCCGGATATTCTCGAAAGTATTTCTAATGAAGATACCCCGACAAGTCCGATATTTAACTGCTGCGCCAGCATTCTTGCCACAGTTGTACAAGCCCTGATTCCCGTAAAACTTCCCGGACCTATATCTGTTGAAATATAGTCCAAGTCTTTTGGCGTCAAATTTAATGTTTTTAAGAGTTCGACAATAGTCGAAATTAAATAAGCAGAATGATAATTTTCTCCTGTTGATAAGATAATTTTATTAACAAACTTTTCGCCGTCAAAAATAGTTACATAAGTTTTATCAAGACAAGTATCAAAAGCAAGTATTTTCACTTTTTTAAACCCTCTATAACATAGTTATTTTTATCCCCTACGGATTTAAATTCATAATTTCTTGAATCATCATCATCGTAGGTAACATTTATTTCCAATCTTTCAAACGGAAGCTCTCCTTGCGAAAATTCTGCCCATTCAACAAAAGTGATTTTTCTTCCTTCGGAATATTCCCTTAATTCTTCCGTAATAGTTGAAATTCCGACATTTTCCAGCCTGTATAAGTCAAAATGATAAACGGGAATTGATGCACTGTGATACTCATTAAGTATGACAAAACTGGGACTTGTAACTTTTTCTCTTACACCCAATGACTCAGCCACAAGTCTTACAAAGGCCGTTTTTCCGGCACCGATTTCACCGTATAAATTGACAAAACAACCGTTTTCTTTTACTAAATTCGCAAATTTCCCGGCTAACTTTTTTGTATCATCAAGAGTTATACATTTTTTAACAAATTTTTCTTCCATACACTTATTTTAGCATAAGCATATTTTATAGAATACTAGCCGCTCACGGATTTTTCAAAATCTTTTATAAATGAAACAGCACATGGATTATCAGAAAAATTATATCTGCCCTTAATCAATGTATTTATACTGTTCTGAGCATTAGACATACCGTATTTAATTTTATACAACTCTGTAAATAATCCTGTACGGTCTCTTCCTTCAAGACAATGTATAAACACTTTTTTATTATTTTTTCTTGCATCTTCCGTTATTTCAAAGAATTTTTTTATATCAGCCTCGGTCGGAGTTTCCCAAGAAACAAAAGGTATTTGAAAATATTCCATACCTAAATTTTTTGCCGCATCAGATTCTTTAAAACCTGCAATTTTGCTGGGTTCAACAGAAAAATCTATGATTTTTGCAATACCCATATCCCGTAAAGCAAAAAGCTGCTCTAAATTAGGACGGGCACCTCTGTATAATATGGTATCCACTTGCACAAATCTTGATATACCAGGATTAGCAGTAAAAGATACACCGCCGTTTTGACCGTAATTCAAGGATGGAATTCTCTTATTTGAATTATTATTTTGTATATTGCGGATATGACTTACTTTGCCGATACTGTTTATCGGTTTTATCATTAATTAACCCCGTGTTGTTCCCTCGATTATATGATTCTATGGATTAATTAATAAAATTTCAATAGAATGTTACAAAAATTTAACAATATAAAAAGGATTCAATTTAGTAATTGAATCCTTTTTAAAAATTAATTTTCTACATATTCTCTCAAACGTTTGCTTCTGTTTGGATGTCTTAATTTTCTGAGAGCCTTCGCTTCAATTTGTCTGATACGCTCACGGGTAACGCCGAACAATTGTCCTACTTCTTCCAATGTTCTCTGGCGTCCGTCATCCATACCGAAACGCAATCTTAAAACATCTCTTTCGCGAGGAGAAAGGGTACAAAGCACTTCTGCTAAGTCTTCTCTTAAAAGTTCGGAAGCAACGGTCTTAATCGGAGCATCTGCACCTGTATCTTCAATAAAATCACCCAATCTTGAATCTTCTTCTTTACCGATAGGTGTTTCCAAAGACAAAGGTTCTTGAGCAATTTTAACAATTTCTCTTAATTTAGAAATTGACACGCCCATTTCAACTGCTAATTCTTCTTCGGTTGGCTTTCTTGAAAGTTCTTGAGCCAAACGTCTTGTAACTTTTTTAAGTTTGTTTATCGTTTCAACCATATGAACCGGAATACGAATTGTCCTTGCCTGATCGGCAATTGCTCTTGTTATAGCTTGTCTAATCCACCATGTTGCATAAGTTGAAAATTTGAATCCTCTTTCATGGTCAAATTTTTCTGCGGCACGAATTAATCCAAGATTACCTTCTTGAATTAAATCTAAGAACAACATTCCTCTGCCTACATATTTTTTAGCAATTGAAACAACTAATCTTAAATTTGCTTGAACAAGTTTTCTTTTCGCAACAGCACCCGCTGCACCGCCTTGAATAATTTTTCTGGCAAGTTCAATTTCTTCGTTGGTGGAAAGAAGTTTAATACGTCCGATTTCTCTTAAATACAATCTTACCGGATCCTCAACGGCAACACCTTTAGGAGCTTCTAACCCGACTTCCGAATCAGAATCAGAATCAGAGTCAGATATCATATAAAAGTCATCGCTTTTCATTCCGTCTAATTTAGATGTTTCAATAATATCTTCTATATTATCTGTTCCTATATCCGTACCGATATAATCTTCTGTTTCTTCTTCAGTTTCTGAATCAAAATCCAATAAATCTATATTTTCATCTTCTACACTTATCACTGATGATCTTGAATTTCTTTTTTGTGTCATTGTTTATCTCCGGTCCTTAGTTTGATTTTATCTCTTAACTGCATTTGCAGCTTTAGCGCTTCCATATCATCGTCGTTCACATCACGATAATGCTTACGCACTTTTTCGGCTTCATGTTCCGTGTAACACCTTCTAAGTCTTACTATATTTTCCGTTACTGCCTGTTCCAACTCGGTTTCATCCAATCCGTTAAAGGCTTCCGACATATCAACAAGGTCAGTTATTATTTTTGTTAAGTTATCATCCTCAATAAATTCCGTGAAAAGATTTTTCGTCAATTCCCTAACATTATTTACTGTATCGGCTAATTTGTCAATTGTATTTTTTACAATTATTAATGTTTTATCTTGAATGATATCTTCCGGCAGTAATTCACTAAGTTTTCTATAGTTTGCATTGCCACCGACAGATAGAAAAACGCTCAATAAATTTTTTTGCGCTTTAATTTCAAATTGTGAAGAATTTGTTACATTATTTTTTTGAACTGAAATATTAGCATGCCTGTCATAACCGGTTTCACTACGTTTTAATTCTTTTAGTATTGCATTTTCGTTAACATCTAAAACTGATGAAACCATTTTTACATATTCCGATTGTATAATCTTATTATTAACATCTTTTAGAATATCTAAAACCTCAGAAACAAGTTCCGCCTTCTCTTGAGGTGTCTGAGCGGATGATTTTTCTTTTAAAATATTATTCAAAAGAAAATCAATAAGCAGAGGAGCGTCTTTTATGTAATTTTTAAACATATCACCGCCCATTGTACGTATAAATTCATCCGGATCTTTTCCCTGCGGCGGCGATACCACCCTGATTTCGCAAGCATACTTATTGTCAGCTGCAGACGATATATGACTTTCATCAAATTGTTTTACATCACCTAAGGTCGATAAAGTTTCTTTTATAACCTCGCTTCCCCTTTTAGTGGCATTTATACCTGCAGAATCAGTATCAAAAGAAAGATAAATTTTTCTGCTGCGTGTATATCTGCTTAAAAGCTTGATATGATCTGCGGTCAACGCTGTTCCGCAAGAAGCTACAGCATTTTTCACCCCATGCGCCTGAGCTGAAATTACATCGAAATATCCTTCCATTATTACAACGGAGTCTTCTTCTTTTATAGCATCTTTAGCGGAATTTAATCCGAAAAGTGTTTTACTTTTGTTATAAATCATTGAATCCGAAGAGTTCAAATATTTTGGATTTTGCCCCTCATCGACCGCACGCGCTCCGAAAGCTATATAATCCCCGTTTTCATTCTGAATCGGTATTATTATCCTATTTCTGAATCTGTCTATCCAACCGCCTTGATTTGATTTGAGAATCAATCCGGCTTTTTCCAAAATATCATCTTTAAATTCTTTATGAAGTTCTTTGTACAAAGAATCGTACTTATTTGGCGCCCAGCCTAATGTAAAAGAATCTACAATTTCATCGGTTATTTCTCTGCCTTTAAGATATGTTACGGCTTTATTAGCATCATTTCCTGTTTTAAGCTGCATATTATAAAACTTTGCAGCTTTTTTACAAGCTTTTAACATCTCTTCTTTTTGAGATTTTGTTTCATCGGACGGCACAAATTTTTTCGGAAGTTCTATACCGAATTTTTCCGCAAGTTCAAAAATAACTTCTTTATATGTTCTGTTTTGAATACGCACAAGAAAATTAAGTGCATCTCCGCCTGCTCCGCATGAAAAACACTTATAAATACCTTTTGACGGACTGACTGACATGGAAGGACGTTTGTCATTATGAAACGGACAAATACCCCAATAATTAGCACCGCTTTTTTTTAAAACGACGTATTGTGATACTGTATCTACTATATCCAGCCGGTCTTTAATAAGTGAAACTGCTTCTTCAAAAGAACTTGCAACTACCATAACGACATATTAGCATGAAGTTTTTTATTGAACAATATAAGTTTTTGTATGTATTATAATTAAAGTGAATAAAAAAGGAATAAAAATGGATTTTAATAAAATAAACGAAATACTAAATAATGATGGCGTAATAGCTTATGTTACAGATACGGTATGGGGATTAGGGTGTTTACCTTCAAGCGAAAAGGCTGTAAAAAAAATATATGAAATTAAACACAGAGAAGCTAAAAAACCGCTTATACTAATGAGCTACGATGTTTATCCGTTATTTGATTACGTCAAACAACCGATTGAAAAAGAAGCACAAAGACTTATTAAAAAGCACTTTCCGGGAGCTTTAACCGTTGTTTTGGAAAAATCGGAAAATACACCTGACTATTTAACATCTGCCATGCCGACAGTAGGAATAAGAGTTCCGGACAATAAAACTTTTGCCGATATATGCAAAAATATTACCGGCGGCGTTTTAGCAACAACAAGCGCAAATATTTCGGGAGAACCGCCCGCATTAACTTATGAAGAAGCTTTGAATTACATAGGTAACACTGTCGATCTTGTAATACCTTCGTACGGCTGTGAGGCACAAGGACGGGCTTCCACGGTAATAGGATTTAAAGACGGAAAAACCGTTGTATACAGACAGGGCGAAATAATAATCGGAGAAGACTGATGGCTAAAATTAATGTTGTTTTATACGAACCTGAAATACCGCAAAACACGGGTAACATAGCAAGATTATGCGCATGTACCGGAGCTTCTCTCTATCTTGTCGGAAAACTCGGATTTTCTCTGTCAAGCAAATATACAAAACGTGCGGGTTTGGACTATTGGGACAGCGTAGATTTACATAAAATCGAATCTATGAAAGAATTATTTAACCTTTTTCCTGAAGGTAAATTTTACTATCTGACAACAAAATCAAATAAAAAATACACCGATATTGAATTCAAAGACGGAGATTTTTTAGTATTCGGACCTGAAACAAGAGGACTGCCGCAGGAATATGTTACTAAAGAAACTGCTATAACTCTTCCTATGAAATCAGGCCAGCGCAGCCTAAATTTATCAAACTCTGTTGCAATAACGGTTTATGAAGTCATAAGACAAATAGGAATGTAACAAAATTATTGAGGAAAAATGTTTGAACTTCCCGAAAGAAATCAAAATTCCAACAAAGGAACATTTGGCAAAATATTAAACATTGCAGGCTCAAAGAACTACATAGGAGCTGCCTATTTATCATCTTTGGGTGCATTAAAAATCGGAGCCGGATATGTTGCATTAGTTTCCGATACAAACGTAATAAAGGCCGTTTCTTCCAAACTCCCTGAAATAGTGTTTTTTGATTGGTCGGAAGGACGTAAACAAACAGGCAATTTTGATGTTATTATTATAGGCTGTGGAATGGGGACAGGATTCAATGCACAAAGGCATTTCAAACGGTTAATTAACGATATCCAAAAGAAACCGACTACAACATTAATTGATGCAGACGGTTTAAATATTATGGCAAAACTATACAGCAAAAGAGATTTAGACATTTTGAACTTTTCTGAAAACAGCTGCAAAAATTTAATTATAACACCTCACCCTGCGGAGGCAGGAAGACTTTTAGGAATTTCAACAGAAGAAGTGCTGTCAAATCTTAATAAAGCTGCTGAGGCACTTTGTAACAGATACAACTGCACAACTGTATTAAAAACCCACAGAACAATAGTTCGTTCAAAAGAAGGCGAGTTATACATAAACGAACACGGAAACTCCGCTCTTGCAAAAGCAGGAACGGGAGACGTGCTTGCAGGAATAATATCAGGTCTTTTGGCGCAAAAGATGAAACCGTTTGAGGCGGCTAAACTGGGAGTATATCTCCATTCGATTGCGGGAGAAAAAGCTTCGGAAGAATTGACCGAATACTCCGTATTAGCCTCTGATATTCCAAAATATTTACCGCATGCCATTAAATCAATTCAAAATTATAATAATTAACAGACAAAAGCGGAAATGTTTAAGGCATTTCCCGCTAATTGCCGACCTGCTTAACTTTATAAGTTTTTGACGGGTTAAAACCCGTCCTATATACTTTTATGTCATCCCGAACTTGTTTCGGGATCTGTCAAGTTACGAACTTAACGCTTAATTTGCAACCGATAAGATGCTGAAATAAATTCAGCATGACCTAAAAATGTGCATATCTATTGAGCAAAATCTTAAGTTAATGCAAATTGGTTAAAACCCGTCCTATATACCCGCCTTTTAGTCACCTGCACTAATCAACCGAGAAGATTTCTTTTATATCTTCCATTGTTAAAGACTTTGTAATATTTCTGTCGATAGAAACTACGCTGTCAACAAGGTCACGTTTTCTGCCTTTGATTTTCTGAATTTTTTCTTCAACGGTATTCTTGGTAATAAGTCTGTATACAAATACCTTCTTGGTTTGCCCGATACGATAAGCACGGTCTGTTGCCTGATCTTCAACAGCAGGGTTCCACCATGGATCGTAGTGGATTACATAGTCGGCACCCGTCAAATTCAAACCTGTACCGCCGGCTTTCAAACTGATTAAGAATATCGGTATATTCGGATTATTATTAAAGTTATTAACCGCAGCTTCTCTGTCTTTTGTTTTACCTGTTAAGTATTCATAAGGAATACCGGTTCGTTCAAGCCATCCTTTAATAATATCAAGCATATCAACAAATTGGCTGAACAGAAGAATTCTGTGTTTTTCTTCTATAATCTGCTGAATCATACCTTTTAAGTACTCAAATTTACCTGACTGCATAACCCCTTTAACATGTTCTTTATCATACAATTTAGGGTGACAGCATATTTGACGCAACCTGAGAAGTGCGGAGAATATTGACATTCTGCTCTTTTCAAGTCCGTTAAGCTCAATACTCTTAAATAGTTCTTCTTTTGTACTGTCAAGAACTTCAAGATAAAAGTCTTTCTGCTCATCAGTAAGTTCACAGTATGCCATATTTTCAACTTTATCAGGCAAGTCTTTTGCAACATCTCGTTTCATACGACGAAGTATGAACGGGAATATTTGCAATTTTAAACGTTTTTCAACAGTCTTATCCTGTCTTTCCATAATCGGTGTAACATAACGGTAATTAAATTCCGCAACATTAAACAAAAATCCCGGCATCAAGAAGTCAAATACCGACCAAAGTTCTTCCAATTTATTTTCAATCGGCGTACCGGAAAGAGCAAGCTTGTGGTCGGATTGAAGTTCTTTAACCGATTGCGCCGTCTGAGAAATTGCATTTTTAATATTCTGAGATTCATCCAAAATAACATATCTGAATTTATATTTTTTAAGTTTTTCAATATCACGCCTTACAAGAGCATAACTCGTAATAATAATGTCATATTCCGGAATCTTTTTGAATAAAGCTTTTCTGTCAGCACCTTGTATTTTTAAACAAGAAAGTTCCGGCGTAAATTTCTGAATTTCATTTTCCCAGTTAAACACAACGGTTGTAGGCGCTATTACAAGTGTCGGCATTGGTCCGTCAACTTCTTTAGCTTTTTGCAAGAGCGCGAGTGCTTGAAGAGTTTTACCTAAACCCATATCATCCGCCAATATACCGTTTAAACCGTATTGATACAAAAACCACAACCAATTGAAACCTTTAATCTGATATTCACGAAATTCCGCATGAACATCTTTAGGAAGATCAATCCCTTCAGCCGTAGTTGAAAAGGTCGAAATTTGTTCCCAGAATTTGCGGAATTTATCGCTCATAACTAGCTCAAACCCTTGGTTCTGAAGTTCTGTAATCAAACCTACACGATATGTTTTAACCATGAATGTATTATCATCGTTCCTGTATGCGTCAAATGAGTTGAAGGAACGCATTATTTGATAAATATTTTGAGCAGGATATTCTACAAAACCAAGGCTTCTAACTCTTGCATACTTTTCTCCGCTCTGAATCGTTTCATATATATCATCAAAATTGATTACTTCCTCACCGACTTGACCGTATATTTGGATTTCCATACTGTCTACCGACTCTTCGGAGAAATCGATTTTCGCACACATTTTAAACGGCTCAGGAATAATTTTGAAGAAATTCATATCGTCTTTTTCTTCAAATTTCCAACCTTCACCCGCTTGTTGAATATAATAATTATAAAAATCTATTGCATTTTCTTTTTCCAAAGCCAGATTATTTGTCTGCATCGGAACAAATTTGCATGCTAAAAGCATATTGTAAGCGAGCTGTTCATGCTGATAATCACGTTTTATCCAATATACCAAATCGTTTTCCGCATCTTTTACCGACAAATACGGAGACTTGTCATTACTCTTTGAATAAGGAACTCGTACACCGGAATAATCGAATTCCAAAGAAGCTTTTAAAGATTGGTCATAATCAATACCCAATGAAACTACATTCAACGGAGGTTTATGCTCCATTAACAATTTGCTGATATTATCTGCAATTGTAACGTTCATTATTTCTTTTAAATGCGGCAATTCTTCATAAACAAACTTGCCGCCGTCAGCATCCTTTAAATCCGTAAATGTCGATTTGATAATACTTTGCGGAAGTTCGTTCATTGCAATATTTAACGGGAATATAATATTTTTATATCTTCCCCATTTTATTTGACGTGAAAAATACTTAATTTCCTCAAACGGGTATGTTTCGTCTTTATCAGGTCTTGTCCAAAACAACTCTAAAACAATGTTTGTTGCTCCGTTAACGTTTGTAGTTGAAACATCAAGATTCAAAGACCAAACATTATTTGTAAACAATATACGTTCTTTTGTTTTTTCATCCAAAACTTCTTCCAATTCCGCCATTTGAGGGAAAACCGGAGCAAACTTTGTGATAGGAATATCATACCAGCCTGCTTTTTTATCTTGCTTTGATACTTTTAAAAGCGTTTGAAAAATCGCCAATTCCGACTTCTGAGCTTCATTGAGGGTGAAGTTAGGATCATTCTTTTGTGTTTCTATTAAAGCTCTAAGTATTGTCTCAAGAGACCTTACAATCTTATTAGTAGCTCTGTCTCTTACAAGTATTGAGAAAAAGTTTTGCCTTCTTTTCGGATTAAAGTGAAAAATATAATTTCCTTGAGGGTTTTCTATTTTAGGGGCAACAATATCGCTTAAATCAGGTTCAATTCCGTTTTTCTCATAATTCCAATTATCAAAAGCACCTTCTTCAATAGCTTTGAGTGCCACCGCTACCGAATGTTTACACCATTCTTCTTTTAAAGGACAGTTACAGCGTGCTTCAACTTTATTTTTCTTAAATATAAGGTCAGTAATATAAAAATCCTGATAGTTACCTTTGACTTTTGCCTTATAAAAGTTTTTTTCCGGATATGATTCCAGTATCATATCCTTTTGATACAGTTCATATCCGCGTCTCCAACTGCCTGAAGTCGCATTCTTTTTTAAAAAATCGTAATTAAACCTAAATTCACTCATCAGTGAAATGAAATCCTTATTTGGGTTTTTATAACATAAAATGGCAGGAAAAAAGACTTTCCAAAAACTCTTCCTCAGCCAAAGGTCCATGACCTTGAAAACATTATTGCATAATTTTCATTTTATTGCAATATTATTTTTACTATTTGGAGTTTGCGGAAAAATTAAAATTTTTCCTGCAAACTCAGGGGAACGGTTTCGAGTCAGGTTGTGCGCTATCCCGCACACGACCTTTTATCCTTCTCTTACAAGTTGAGCAATATACTACAAACATGAAAGTGTATTGTAAAATCACACACCTTA
>CADCOS010000081.1 GCA_902803165.1 uncultured bacterium
AAAAGTTATGAATGTTATAATTACTTCTGACAATAAGTTTTTGTGGAACGGCGAAGAACTTCAGACAGAAAACCTGGAAGACTTTTTCGCCTCACATGCGAAAGAGTATCCTGACGGTTTGTTAATACAAGCTGATGATGATTCGGAACATGGTTCAATAGTAAGAGTTATGGATTCCGCCAGAAATAGCGGTATAAAAAGCATCTCACTGGCTCGAGGTTAATAGCAAAATTTTTTTTTGAGATGTTTTTAAAATTGTATGCATGTACAGTCTATAATCACATATATAAATAATAACAATTATATTAGCCACAAATCAAGAACCGGTTTGCAATTTGACTTTATAAGTCGTGACTTGGCATGCGACAGCTTTTATAAAAATATAAGCAACATAAAAGATTTGACAGCTTTTCAACCCGTTTTGGAAAAAGTAAAAAATAAATTTATCAAGAATCCCCCTAATGTGTTAATTATGTTTTCGCCGTTTAAATCATACAAAGATTATATTGAAGATTATTTTAATGTAAATTGTGAAAAAATAAAAATCGCACTTAATCTTTTAGGCGAAAGGTCATTTGAACACATTTTTGACTTTAAAATGTCTGCAATTGATGATTTATTCATTGATCTAAAGTCTTTGTTTGATAAACTAAATCCTACAGAACGTGATAATTTAATAAAATATATGAATGTAGAAAACTCAATACAATACAAAAAATTGAGTTATGAAATAAAAAAATATAAGACTTATTATTTGACAATTCAAAAAGGAGATAATAAACAACATGTCAAACAGCTTGAAAAACTTATAAATACAAAAACCAAAATGCAGAGGGAAATGGTACTTAAAGCATATACTGATCCTGAACAAAAAATTGATACATTACAAACATTGTCAAGAATTTATAATCCCGAAACAATGTCAATTGAGAAATTATTAAATGACAAAGATTTTTTAAACGATTATATTAATAAAAAAATATTTTATTTAATGTCTATAGATTACGACAAATCTTTATCTGACAAATTGGAAATAACAAACAGCGTATATAAAGGAAGCTTATTAAAAGGCAGCAATGAATTTTATAAGAATTTTACCGATTTAGCAATTATTCTTCAACAATACCCGGATAAAAATACAACTGAAATACTAAATAACTTGCCTCAAAACATAAAGACAAAAGAAATTTTTGAACAAAACGGATTTAACTATGAAAAATGGATAAATTTTGATGAAAACTCTTTTGCAGAAATAACTACACAAGAAGGTAAAACATACAAAATAAGAAAAGTTCCGATGAATAACATCGGTTATTCATTATTTTTGGGAAATCACGCATCATGCTGCACAGCTGTCGGAAGGAACTCCACTATGCAGGCAACTGCTCCTAATTATATAAAAAATAAAATGGTTTCTGCAATAGAAATACTTGACGGAGACAGCTCTATAGGAAACTCTATGTGCTATGCAGCTTTAGTTGATGGTAAGCCTGCTCTTTTACTGGATAATATAAGCATAAAAGGCAGTTATATAAATGACAGCGAATATATTAAAGACGGCATTATTAAATACTCAAATATTTTAACCCAAGATATTTATGGCAAAAAACTGCCTGTATATTTAGCCAGTTTACGTCAATCAATTGATATGCCTGAAATTTCATATTGTAAAAAACACACGGTAAATTTGCTGGGTACTACAGGCAATGACTATGTATACGTTGATTATGACACGTATTTCACAAAATTAAACGGTTCCGCTTTTAAAAGACGATTATTTAAACTATACCCAAGAACCGGCACCGCCGATAAAAAAAAATAAAATAACTGATTATACTATAACAATAGAGCAGCCTCAAAGCAATTTAACAATAAACTACATTGAAAGATAGTTTTTATGCTAAAATCAGATTATGAAGACAGGAGCATTTATTATACCTACAGGAATCGGAGCCTCAATAGGAGGTTTTGCAGGCGATGCAAGCAAATGGGCAAGGAAGCTTTCTCAAAATGTTCGGTTAATAGTTAATCCTAATGTTGTTAATGCGGCTTGTTTTTCGGGAATAACATATAATATGCTCTATGTTGAAGGCTATACGCTTGATAGCTTCTTTAAAAGTGATTTGGGATTGAAGGAATCTCATAACAACAAGATTGGGGTTATATTTGATAAAGGTATTCCCAAAGATGTGTTAAATATTCACATAAACACCATTAATGCAGTTAAAACGGTTTATGATATTGATATATACGGATATGAAATAACAGAAGAAGACGTAGGCGTAGAATTTTTTATCGAAGGTACAGGGGTTTCAACAGGTAACGTAAAGAATTTGGAAACTATTAAAAATGCAGCCATAAAACTTTTGAACAATGGCTGTAATGCAATTGCGATAGTATGTCTTTTCCCGGATGAACAGGGTGACGATTATGCAAAAGGAATCGGTGTAGATCCTGTGGGAGGAGTAGAGGCTATCATTTCTCATTATATTTCCAAAGAACTTAAAGTTCCTTGTGCACATGCTCCGGCTTTTAAGGATTTTTCAATATCAACTGATATAGTTGATTCAAGATGCTCCGCAGAATACATAACACCTACATTTTTACCTTGTGTGCTTATCGGATTAGCTAATGCACCGCTTATTTGTGATAAAAATGAAGGTATAACATTTGAAGACGTTGATTTTATTGTTATTCCATACAACTCGCTCGGTTGCATTCCTGTTCTTGAAATGGCTAAAGCAGGTAAAAAGATATATGCAATTAAGGAAAATACTACTGTTTTAGATGTTACAGACTTTAATTTAAACATAAAATGTGATACAATTGATACATACAAAAGTTTAACGGAGCTTATATGAAAAAGAAATTTGGATTTTCACTCGCGGAATTATTAATTGCATTAGCGATAGTTTCGGTAATCGCGGTTATGGCAACAAATATATCAAAAAAAGGGATAGAAAATGCCTATAATGCCTTCTTTTATACAGGATATAAAAACTTGTATGACGCAATAGCAGAAGTTACTGACGAAGGTGAAAAGCCTGCAGGCGCAATGCACAGACCGCCTTCCAAACAATTTGTGGAAGCAATAGCGGATTTGTTTGATACTGAAGCGGAAGATTATTGTAATGACAGCAGTTCAGCGGAAAATAGAATTGATATAAAAGCTGCAAACGGTATTGTTTATTCATTTCAATGGTTTGCACAAACCGATGAATCCGAAGTATATAATATATACATGTTTATTCCGGGAACAAGAAAGAAATCAGGAAACAATGTTATTGTCGGTAAGACAGTTAGGTTATTATATGCTCCCGACTTAAATAATGGCATTCTTGTACCTGTTGAAATACTTTCAACCGATTCAGTTTTGAGACCGAGAGCATATAATAACGACGGAACAGGTCTTGCTTCGGATGAAACAACCGATACGAGCATTAACCTCCAATTGAGAAAAGACTTATTGCCTTGCTATATTGAAGACGGCAAAACAGGACATATTTGGTATCGTTATGGTGAATCAACTCCTGAAACATTTACACCTAGAACTTTTACCACTTTTAGAGAAGCTTATTGCAAGATGTATGGTAATTTAACTATCGGTTCAAGAACTTTTGTAAACTGTTCTTCTCCAACATCTATTACTAAAGATTCAACTCCTACAGGAGCGCTTTATTTTGAAAACCCGAAAAAAGTGTTTTAAATTAAATAAGGTGAATAGGTGATTAAGTGACCATGTGATTAGGTAATTTTTTCGTCATTCTGAGGAACAAAGTGACGAAGAATCCAGTCAATTAAATGGAAAATTGAAAATGGAAAGTGGAAAATTGGGTGGATAGTGA
>CADCOS010000082.1 GCA_902803165.1 uncultured bacterium
ATCTTGATAACATTCAGACCTGTTCTCTATTCTCCAAATTATTTCGTCCAAAAATTCATAAGGCATAAGCGCATCTTCAGCACAAAGAGCTTTTCCTGTTTTCGGATCTATGGCTAATTCCGCTCCCGGTCTTTTTAAAATTACTGATTCCGGAATGACGTTTTTTTCTTTTCTGTTTTTGTTCAACCATTTTGCAAGGGCAAAAAGTTTTGTTTTTGTAACATCGGCGATAGGTGCGAACCCGCCTGTCATGTCACCGTTTATTGTAGCATAACCCATATAAGCTTCCGACTTATCGGAAGTCGCAATCGGAATGCATGACGGAAATTCATTGGAAATACACCACAAATAAGTAGCTCTTGAGCGGGCTTGTATATTGTCATTTGTGAAAGATTTTGAGTATCTGTCATTCCATTTAGTTTGAATTTTTTCAAATAAATTATTCATTGATTCAGTCGCAATTTCTACAATAGGCTTAATCGGCAATTCAAAAAACGAAATTCCGAGATTATTCGCAAGTTCTTTTGCGTCGTTTTTGCTTTCAGTGCTTGTTATTTTAGACGGCATGGAAATCCCGATTACATTTTCTTTCCCGAGTGCATCAGCCAACAATACGGCGCAGACAGTTGAATCAAGTCCGCCCGAAAGACCGAGTACTGCACGTTTAAGTCCGCATTTCAGAAAATAGTCTTTTATACCCTGCAAAATTGACTTATATGTTCTTTCCATGTCATTTTCATAATCAAGATTAAACGGTTTGTCTTTCAAAACAGGCATTTCGGAGCCTTTTGGTATCGGATAAATTTCGCCCGCATTATCAAACGGATTGACAATTAACAGCTGTTCTTCAAAAGATTTCGCTCTGGCAGTGAGTTTGCCGTCTTTGTTGTACATTCTTGAAGAACCATCATAACAAATATTATCAATAGCTCCGACCTGATTTATGTGTATAACGGGAATTTTAATTTTTGCAGCTATGGAAGATAATTTTTCATTTTTTATGTATTCGCTCCCGTATCTTGTAGGGACAGAATTTAATTTAATAAATATCTCAGCACCTTTTGATTTGTTACAAAAATCAGTATTTTTATCAATTGAAATATAGTATTTAATTCCGTTGATTTCAATAATATCGGAAGAATTTAAAACTTTTTTAATCATACCGTTTTTAACTATTGCTGCTGATTTAACCGAATTATTATTTATGCAATCAACAAATCCTATAATTGCCGTTGTTTTGTCGGTAAATTTTGCAATAATATTCAGCCATTTTTTATTTTCGTTTATCAAAAACGGATGTCTGCTTATTGTATCATCAAGACTAAAACCTAAAAGAGTATTTTCGGGAAATACAATTAAATCAAGGTTTAATTTTTCGGCTTGTTTAATATTTTCTGCGATTTTGGAAGAATTGTATTTTAAATCGCCCGCTTTTAAGTTTATTTGTGCTAATCCAATATTTAATGAATTTGACATAATTGCTCCCTTTTTTTTAATAGTACATCTAAAAACGCTTAAATCAAGTATTTGTAAGCGTTATCAGAAATTTATAATTAGCGGTTACTTTAAATAAAATCTTATTGTATAATGATAAATATACGGAGTTTAATATGTTTAGAGATTTTAATGAAGTAATATGTTTAGGAATGGGCGGTTCATATTCTGAAATTGCCAAAGATAAGTTGTTTAAGGCTAAAGACCTTTATTTATACCAGCGTTCATTGACTTCAATTAAGGAATGTATAGATTACGTCGATGAAAACAGTAATGCAATAGCTGTATTGCCTGTAGAGACAACATATAAGGGAATTATAAGAGAAACAATAGACAATCTTATACAAACAAAAAACCAAAATATCCAAATATTAGCAGAAACAATAATTCCAGTAAATGATTGTATTCTTTCAAAAACAACCGAATTTTACAGCATTATGGGATTGATTGCAAACCCAAATGCTCTTTCAAAGTGTAAAAAATTTGTTCGGGATGAGATGCCGAGACAGTTAAATATAGTTATGGCAGAAAGTATGGATGAATCTGCAAGACTTTTACAGAATTACAATCTTACATATTCAATTATCGGTACACATAAAACTGCCGAATTGTATAACTTAAATGTGCTTAAAGAACATATAGAAGACGATATAAACAATAACAGACGCTTTGTCATAATAGGTGATGCGGAAACAGAACCGACAGGACACGATAAAACGAGTCTTGTATTATTCCTAAACGACAGACAAGGTGCTTTGATGGACATTGTTCAAATATTTGTAAAATACAAAATAAATATTACTCAGATAAATTCTAAGATGATGAATAACAATGCCGAAGAACAGGCTGTATTTATTGATTTTACCGGACATAAAAAAGACGAACTTATTCAAAATCTTATAAAAGACCTTGAACCGTTAGTGGAAAGTGTCAGGGTAATCGGTTCATATACCGGATTCTAAACTATTGCTCCGCTGTAGAGTTATTTGAGCCTAAAGAGTTTAACCTCTTTGCAGGATCAGTTATGTGTGTAATTCTCAAACCGAAGTTATCTTCAATAACAACAACTTCACCATAGGCAATAAGTTTCCCGTTTGCATAGAGTTCAACAGGTTCGCCGGCAGCTTTGTTCAATGTAACAATTGAACCTTTTGTAAGTTCCAAAACTTTTTTGATAGGAAGTTCCGTACGACCGAGTTCAACTGTTAATTGAAGTTTAACATCCAAAAGTATATTTAAGTTTTGGTTTTGCGGACCTTGAACCTGATCTAAATCTTCAAATGATGCAAATTGAACCGGTTGAACGGTTACTGTAGAATTATGCTCACCGGCAACAACCGTCTCGTCAGGTTCTGCTTTCTTTGGCTCAAAAGCTTTTGACTCAGGTTCTTTTTTATCATCTAAATTCATATCTTTAAATTCATCTTCATTATCAGGCATATCCAAAATCCTCTCTTAAAAATAGTTTCTTAAAAGTTCATGCATTTCGTCGTATACTTCGGTAATTTTAACACAAATGTTATCTTTTATAGTGCCGGGACGCGCAAAAAACTTCTTTTCACCATTTACTTTTACGATTAAATCATCACTAACTTTATTGTCAAGTTTAATTATATCACCTTCTGTTAATTGCAAAAAGTCATCAAGTGTAATACTGCATGAACCAAACTGTACTCTTAAGTCAACATTTGAAGAATTAAGTTTGGTAATCATTTTCATTCTTTCTTCGTTAGAAGCAATCAAACCTTTGGTTTGGAAAATGTGTTGTGTGCTTAAATGTCCCAAAACAGTTTCCAATACAGGATAAGGGAAGCAAATACTGAATAATCCGTAATGTTTACCCGCAATTTGAACCTCAAAAGTTAACAGAGCAACGATTTCACCCGCTGTTGCTACTTGAATGGATTGGTAATTATCATCAAGACTCATCAATTTGCCTGTAACAGGAATAATCGTATTCCAGGAATCTTCCAGCGATTGAATTATTATGTTAATAACTTTTTTTGCAAGAGCTTTTTCAATATCAGTCAACTCTCTTGTTTGCGGATCTATTGTTCCCACACCGCCAAGCATACGGTTTACTATACAGGAAAGAACTTCAAAACTTATACCCAAAAGAATTTGACCTGTCAGAGGTTCAAATTCAAAAACCCCGACACTTATCGGAGACGGCATTGAACGTATAAATTCTTCGTAAGTAAGCTGATCAACGGAAACAATCTCAATTTCAACTCTCATACGAAGATAACCGCTCAGAATTAAGGAAATCGCTTTTGAAAATTCTCTGTGAATATCTCGTAGCGCTCTTAAATTATCTTTAGAAAATTTGTCAGGGCGTCGGAAATTGTAGAGTTTATAACTTTTATGCTCCTCTCCGTCATACTCTTCATGGTTTGCTATTGAATTGTTGATCAATTCGTTATTTCCTGTCATTTTACACCTTTACTGGATAATGAACTGTCCGAAACTAACCCTTAATACTTCTCTTTCTCCGCCAAGTATTGCATTTATATCGTTTGAAATTTGTTCTTTTGCCAATTCTTTTCCTGCTGCTGTAGCTAATTCTGCTGATGTTTTGCTTGAAAGGTTAGTAATTACGGCATCTCTTATTGCAGGTTTAAACTGATTCATCTCGTTTTGAATAGTTTCCATAGGATTAGCAGGTGCAGGAGCAGCTTCTCCATGACCATGACCGCCTTTTGCAGGAGCTTCTTCCTTAGGAAAATCTGTTTCTTTTTGAGTAACTTCTATTGCTACATTAGCTTTCAAGTATTTCTTTTGGTTTTCATCACACAAATTCAGTATAAAATCGCCAAGGTCAATTACTATACCCCGTTGAATTTCATCACCTTCTTCTTCGCTCTCGTCAATTTCTTCTTGAGAAACGTTTAGTTTACTGATTTTTTGTGAGACAAGATTGTCAACAACAAGATAATTAACCCCTGCAAACACAACAAATAATAAAACCATTGCTGCAAGTATAATTATCAAAAATTTATTTATATCGCTGCCTTTAGAGCCTTCTGTTTCATGTTCGTTAGCCATACTATTCTCCACTTATATTACATAGTATAATTATATCAACTCTGTTTAGGAATTTACCACCATTATTTGGAGTATTCTTTGACGGTAAAAATTCACCGTAACCGACGGATATAATTTGCTCTCTTTTCGTCTCCTTGTCTAATGCAGACATTGTGCTTTCAATATTGTTTGCAATTACAGTCGACACTTCCCAGTTTTTTAAACCCTTAATAATATCTTTTGAAGCACCGTCTGTATGCACTTCTATTATAACAGGATTTTTTATTTTTGCCAAAAATTGTTCAACGGATTTAAGGTTTTTTATTGTTTTTGATGACAAATTATAATATTCGTAAGGCAGGTTTTCTATAGAAAATCTAAGTATAATACCGTGTGAATCTCTGATAATAGCAATATCATCGTTGTTAATTTCAAGTTGAGCCTGATTCCAAAGCATATTTATACATTTGTCATGCAAAATATACTTAAAAGTATCCGAATAACAAATACTCTGGTTTAACAAAAACAGTATTAAAAAAAAGTTTTTAAATTTATTCATGTAAATCATGCTTAAACAATTTAATGCAAAAATGAATTAGATTTCAGGGGTAATTTAAAACTTACGCACCGAAATATATATTTCGGTGCATTGATTTTAAAAAGTTACTAATTATTTAATTTCAAGATTTCTTTCTCTTTATTGCGGAGGGGGGTAAATGAGAAAAGCCTGTAGATAAAACTACAAGCATTAGAGTAAAGTTAAAAAAAGAAATCTTGGGCAAAGAAAGAGAAAACACGCAATAGTTTACTACATCCTCACTACGTTCGGATGTTCTTTTAAGTTCGGCTTCGCCGAATCTCTTACGCTCGCGTCTTGAATTTGCTCCACGCTCACAGAGTTTTGTTTTCGGTACTTCGTACCTGTTAACAAAATCTGTTCGCTATCCGGAATTCACTTCGTTCAT
>CADCOS010000083.1 GCA_902803165.1 uncultured bacterium
AAACGAACGACGGGAGCGGATGTCTCCCGACCTCGAGAGCATAAGGCGCGAACCAACGTACGGGCTGTTCAAGAGGGAGACCTGTAAAAAATTAAATAAACGAACGACGGGAGCGGATGTCTCCCGACCAAAGGTATAAAAAAATGGAATTTAACGGAACATTTTTAGCAACGATAGTAACATTTATAGTGTTTGTTTTAGTAATGAACAAGATTTTGTATGCTCCGATATTGGGAATAATGGAGGAGCGCAGGAATTTTATTGATTCAAATTACAAAGATGCGCAGGATAACGATAAGAAGTCTGAGGAATTAAATGCAGAGCGTGAAGACAAACTAAACAGTGCTAAAGATGATGCGCGCAGTAAGTACATTGAGACGGTTGATGAATACAAATCAAAACGTGTTAAAGAGTTGGCTGATGCAAATTCTTCCGCTGTTGAAAAAGTAGAGCAAGCGGAAAATGAGTTAAACCATGTTTCTGATGAAGTAAAAGATGCACTAAAAGGTTCAATGACAAATTTAGCGAGCGACATAGTTGAAAAAATTATAGGATACAGAAGTGAAGTTCAAGGATTTGACAATGAAAAGGTCAGTTCTGTTCTATGGGGGGCAGATAAATAATGGAAAATATGGGACAAATACTTGAATATATTGCAAGAACAAATTTGTTTAATTTTATAATCTTTGCGGGAATAATTACGTTTATTATTATAAAGCTTGATGTAAAATCTAAACTTGAAGGCGCAAGGTTGTCTGTTGAGGAGACTATTAATGAATCCGAGACAACGAAAGCCGATTCGGAAGTTAAATTAAGCAAGATTGAAGAGAGTATGAATCATTTATCGGAGGAAGTTGATTCAATTCTAAATCAATCGGAAGAGAATGCTAAACTTGTCGGTGAGAAAATACTTGAAGATACAAAAAAATCTGCTGCTTTGATTGATGAAAATGCGGCAAAAGCGATTGAAAACAAGACAGTTGTTTTAAAAAACGATATATTAAGACGTGCTTCGCTGGCTTCAATTGAGGTAGCGAAAGAGCATATTATAGAAGAACTGAATCGCAATAAGGATTTGCATAACAAACTTATTGACGAAAGTATTAATGAAATAGAAGGGATTGAGCCTTAAATGTCAAATGCCTTAAAAGATAAAAATTCGGAAATAATTTCAAAAAGATGGGCGTTAGCTTTAATGGAGCTGGCGTTAGAGGATTCAAACATATCAAAGACGGATATTTTAGATGATTTGAGAGAAATTTCCAACACAATAGATTCTTCGGAAGAATTATCAAATGTGATTAATAATCCGTCAGTATCGACCGAAGAAAAACAGGTTGTTTTATGCAAATTGTTCCAAAATAATATTATGCCGATTGTGTACAATTTTATTTTTGCATTAAATTTGAAAAAGCGAGTTTATTTAATAAGTGATATTGCAAAAGAATTTGAGAAAGAAATGGACAGAATCAATAATATCAAGCATGTTCATGTAACTTCAGCAATAGAACTTGATGCGAATAAAAAAGAAGAGATTAAAGATAAAATAGCTGCAAAACTGAATTCAAAAATCGCGGTAGATTGGGGTACGGATAATGAAATAATTGCGGGTTTAATCTTTAATATAGACGAGGTTGTAATTGACAACAGCGTGAAACATAAATTAGATGATTTAAGTAAAAGTATAATGCGATAAAGGGTGGACACCTCACCCCTACCCTCTTCTCAAGGAGAGGGAGAGAGAGAAAAGAGAGGATAAAAAATGGCAGTAATTAATCCTGATGAAATCAGTTCAATACTAAAAGAGAATATCCGAAACTACGAAGCAAAAGCGGAAGTTTCCAATGTCGGTTCCGTTTTGGAAGTAGGTGACGGTATTGCCAGAATTTACGGGCTGAGAAATGTTATGTCAAATGAGCTTGTAGAGTTTGAAGACGGCAAAGGTACTTTAGGTATCACTCTTAACTTGGAAGAAGGCAATGTCGGTGTTGTAATCTTAGGTGAGTACACTCATATTAAAGAGGGTATGACAGTAAAAACAACCGGACGAATTGCATCTGTTCCTGTCGGAGACGCTTTAATAGGAAGGATTATCAACCCGACAGGTAAACCGATTGACGGTAAGGGAGATATAATAACAGATAAAACACGTCCGATAGAAAGAGTTGCGCCGGGGATTGTCGCAAGAAAATCCGTTCACCAACCGTTGCAGACAGGTTTAACGGCAATTGATGCTTTAACACCAATCGGCAGAGGACAGCGTGAATTGATTATCGGAGACAGACAGACAGGTAAAACTGCTATTGCTATTGATACAATTCTTAACCAAAAAGGCGGAGATGTAATATGTATATATGTTGCAGTCGGACAAAAAGCTTCAACGGTTGCACAATTAGCTAAAACCTTGGAAAAACATGGTGCAATGGATTATTCAATTATTGTTTCGGCTACAGCTAACGAACCTGCACCGTTACAATATATTGCACCGTTTGCGGGTGTTGCGATTGCAGAAGAGTTTATGGAACAAGGAAAACATGTTCTGATTGTATATGATGATTTGACTAAACACGCTCAGGCATACCGTGCTATGAGTTTGCTTCTTAAAAGACCGCCGGGACGTGAAGCTTATCCGGGTGATGTATTCTATCTTCACTCAAGATTATTGGAAAGAGCTGTTAAATTGTCTGACGAATTGGGCGGCGGAAGCATTACGGCATTACCTATTATTGAAACACAGGCAGGTGACGTATCTGCATATATTCCTACGAACGTAATTTCGATTACAGACGGACAAATATTCTTGGAAACATCATTGTTCAATTCAGGTGTAAGACCGGCAATTAACGCAGGTATTTCGGTTTCCCGTGTAGGTGGTGCAGCTCAGACAAAAGGTATTAAACAGGTTGCAGGTAAATTAAGACTTGACCTTGCACAGTTTAGGGAATTGGAAGCATTTGCTCAGTTTGCATCGGATTTGGATGCTGCTACAAAGAAACAGCTTTTAAGAGGTCAAAAACTAACGGAAGTACTTAAACAGCCTCAATACAAACCTTTAACTGTTGCACAGCAGGTTACAATTCTGTTTGCCGCAAATGAAGGATATCTTGATGAAATTGATAACAAAAAAGTACCTGAGTTTAAAGCAGGCTGGTTTGAGCATTTTGAGGCTAAGATGCAGGAACTCAGCAAGGCTTTGAATGAAGGTGCAAAACTTTCAGACGAAGATATTAAGGCACTAAAAGAACAATTGGATGCGTACGTGAAATCTATATAAGCGAACCACAGTACGAGTTGTTCAAGAGGGAGACCTGTAGAAAATTAAATAAACGAACGACGGGAGCGGATGTCTCCCGACCTCGAGAGCATAGGGCGCGAACCAACG
>CADCOS010000084.1 GCA_902803165.1 uncultured bacterium
AAGACCCTGAAATAAATTCAGGGTGACAAAAAAAATGAGTTCGGACATTGCATTAAAGGGTGAAAATGTTCTATTTATACTAATTTGAGAGATTTTATTTGAATTTATCTCGGACACTTATGCCCGAAGGGGCGAGGGAGCAGATTTAACGCCTCAGAATGACAATGAGATTTTGAAACAAGTTCAGTTTATAGGTCGGGTTTTAACCCGACAAAAACTTTGATTTCAATAATGTTTTAATACAAGGTTTCCTGTGTTATATTTAAAATATGAAAATTACGAGATTAGGGCTTAAAAATTTCAGGAATTGCGAAAATATTTCGCTTAATTTGGATTCTCAAAAGGTCCTGATTATTGGTAAGAATGCGCAGGGAAAAACTAATATTTTAGAAAGTATTTATTGTCTTTCCGATTTAAAAAGTCCGAGAACTTCTGTTATGTCAGACTTGATAAAATTTGGCGCAGATAAATTTGAAATAAATTCGGAAGTTTTCAAAAACGATACAGAAATTGAACTTAATATAAATTATTCAGCTGAGAAAAAGCGAGAGTTGAAAGTTAATGGTGTTAAGACTTCTCCTCGTAATTTTAAAAATATTGTAAAAACAGTGCTTTTTTCGACAAAAGATTTATTGTTGTTAAGAGGAGCTCCGCAAGATAGGCGTGATTGGCTGGATAGAGCGATTTCTCAAATATACCCTGCGTATGATGAAAGGTTATCAAAATACGATAAGTTTAGAATTCAAAAAAATAATTTGCTTAAAAATGATATTATAGACGAAACCTTGCTTGAAATATACAACGAACAGCTTGCAATAACAGGGGCTAATATAATTTTTTTAAGAAAAAAATTCTTGAATGAAATGGAAAAAATTGCTGCGGATAAACACAAGATTATAAGCGATACCGAAAAATTTACGTTATCTTATACGTGCCCTTATGATGATGTTGAAACAATTTCAAAATTTTTGAAAGATGAAATGTTGAGGCGTAAAAGCGAAGAAATCGGCAGAAAGCAATGCTGTGTCGGACCTCATAGGGATGATATTGAATTCAAAATTGACGGACTGGATGCCGTAAAATTTGCATCACAAGGGCAGCAGCGAACTTTGGTATTAGCGTTAAAGCTTGGAGAATTAGATATTATCAGGGAAAAAACAGGAGTTACACCTATTTTACTCCTTGATGATGTTCTCGCTGAACTCGATGAAGTAAGGCAAAATTTCCTTCTAAAATCAATAACTTCTGATATTCAAACAATTATAACATCAGTTGATACAATTCTTTTTGAAGAGGAATTTCTAAAAGGTGTGAAAATATACACTGTTAACAGCGGCTGCATTATTGAATAATTCTTATATAATATGATGAGGCATTGCAATTTCACCCTTTTGAAGCCTCTTTTCCAGCTCTCCTTCAGGTTTGTAGAACGGTTCAACAGTCATTATTCTTGCAGCTATGTCAGGATAGTGATAAATAAATTTCAATTCACTTTCTGTTAAAGGCTTTTGTGTGTGTACGTTTGCATAACGGGCAAGTTCAAGAATGTTTCTTGCTTCGTTTTCATCCTTAAACTCTATTTCAAGTTTATTGTACACGTTTCTGAACCCTTTAATTCCGCCATATTCACCTGTTGTTATCATTCTTCCCGTTTCAATAATTTCAGGTTCGCCTCGTCCGAGTTCCTCAAAATCATATAGCTCATAGTTTCTTCTGTCTTTTAAGGCTCCGTCTGCGTGAATACCGGATTCGTGCGCAAAAGCATTATCTCCTACGGCAGGCTGATTCATTGGTATAGGAAGTCCAAAAGCGTAAGCTGTATATTTGGCAAGCTTCCATGCTTTAGATAAATCTATTTGTTCATCAACAACATATTTGCCCTTGAAACCTGCAGATTTTAAGCACGCCAACAGGCAGGAAACCAAGTCGGCATTTCCGGCACGTTCTCCCATTCCGTTTATTGCCGTATTTATATAAGCATCAACGCCTGCATCAACTGCGGCCATAGCTCCTTCAACGGAACAAGCGACTGCCATTCCTAAATCATTGTGGAAATGCAGCTCTATAGGCATTTTTGTTTCACTTGCGAGTTTGAAGATTCTGTTATAAGTGGTATGCGGATCTTCATACCCTAATGTATCGCAGTATCTGAACCTCTGAGCGCCCAAAGATTTGACCTCTTTTGCTATTTTTATAAGAAAGTCTAAATCGCTTCTTGAAGCGTCTTCCGCATTCACTCCGATTATTTTTGCACCTTTAGAAACTGCACATTCAACAGCTTCGCAGGTCATTTTTAAAATATCATCTTTTGTTTTTTTGCCTAAATATTTCCCCTGTATCATTTGATCGGAGGTGGATTGTGATAGGTTACAGTTTTCAAGCAAAGGACAATTTTCAAATGCGTTTTCAACATCTGATGTAATAGCTCTCATCCAACCTGAAAGTTTTGTTTTTCTAATTACACCTCTTTTTACAAGCTCTAAATTTGCATTTAAATAATTTAATTCATGCATTGTATTTGGGAATCCAAACTCTGATTGAGTAATTCCCATATCATCAAGCATTAAATTTATTATTGTCTTTTGAAGCTTAGCTAAACCGAGTCTTGAGGTTTGTACTCCATCTCTGTTAGTGACATCGACAAAATATATCTTTGGCATATTATTTCCCCTTTATATAAGTTTAATATGCACTATTTTACAACAGAATCTCTATCTAAACAACAATCTATATTTTAGAGGGATTTGTCGAATAAATTTTAATACTTCACCTACAGATAATTCACGTTTCGCTTGTATTTACCCCATGCTTCGTTTTTGAAAAATCTATTAAAACAGTTTTCTAACTGTTCCACTGAACATGAATAAGGTATTTGTTTGAATTTTAATCCAACATCGGATACAAATTTCCCGATATTTACAACTTTGTCAAAAACTAATTTATTATTTTTATTTTTTCTCAGGTTCTTAAAAAATGCTACATCGATTGAAAAATTATTGTCGGATGGCTCTAAGTATATATCATACCCCAAGTTTTCCAATTTTTTTTCATAGCCGTTTTCTTCAATTTTTAATTCAATATCATCTAAAACATCTTTTTGTGTTTTGCTTAGATTTTGGTTATAAATACCGTATAATACTTTCCCAAAACTCGGACATGTTAATTGTTGGATATACATATTAAACCTCCTTTGAAGTTTATTTTAATTTGAAAATGCCTTTTTGTTTAGGTAAAATGTCGTTTTTTGCGAATTCTAAACCTTCTTTTATTTTTTCAATTAGTTTGTCCATAGGAAAAATTTTATTAAATTTATTCAAAAATTCCAAATCTGACCTTGAAATCCAATACTTATCATAAAATCCGCCTAAAATAATTGCTTTATCGTACTGCAACTCGTTTTTGTTGCGTAGAGTTCCAAACAAATTATTTTCCGTTTTTTTTATAATTTTTGCATTATTTATCATAGCGACATCAATAACATTAACTTTTTCCGAAGGCGATGTAAGTATATTCCAACCATTTGGGGTTAATAAGTCTGCTTTCGGACAAAAAGAACCTATAATTCCTGTCCCGCTCAATTCTCTGTCTAAAGCGTTTAATGCATGTATTTGACCTTGCGGCAAACTACGAAAATCAGAAGGCAAATCATAATATACACTTCTGTTTTCATATAATGACTTAAACGAAGATTGATTTATTGATTGGATTTTCATACACACACCCCTTTATCCCTTTGTGGAAATATTGTAGCACTATATTAATTTATTTGCAATATTTCCCCCTACGGAATACCTTTCACAGTAACGTTTTAGCTCCTTAATTACAACGCCTGACAGCGCAAATACAGCAATAAGATTTGGTACGGCAAGAAATAAAGTAACCGCATCTGACAGGTTAATTATTGATTGAAAATTCATTGCAGAACCTGCTATTATACAAATGCAATATATTGCCTGAAATACTCTTGTATTAAGTTTCCCGCCGCCAAAAAGGAAATTCCAAGCCTTAACACCGTAGTATGAGCCGCAAAGCATAGTTGAGAGAACAAAGCAGCTCGCCATAATAGTAAGTACAATCGGAAATCCTGAACAGATTGTTCCGAAGGCTTTAGAAGTCAATTCGATTCCGGCAATACCGTCTACTGTTAAGTATGCCCCTGATACGACTATTACAAAAGCCGTTGCAACACCGACTATAACAGTATCAACAAATGGTTGGAGCATTGAAATAAATGCTTGTACAACCGGCTTATTGGTATTAACGGCAGAAAATGCAATCGGTGCTGTACCTAAGCCTGATTCATTTGCGAACATTGCTCTTCTGAATCCCCATAACAGGCATGCAAAAGCTCCTCCGGTCATTGCTTTTGGAGAAAAAGCTTCTCTGATAATTAATTCGATTGTTTGCGGAAGATGCCCGATATTAAGCAGGCAAACCAAGAATGCGCTTGTGACGTATAGAGAACACATTATAGGGGTAACTTTTGATGTAAATTTGCCTATTGCTTTAACCCCTCCTATAACCGTAAACCAAGTTATTAGAGCAACAATTGTACCCAAAATCCAACCGTTATCTGCAAAAATACTGTTTGCGCCTCCCGTAACTTCCGTAAATTGTGCCGTCATCGCGTTTATTTGGAATAGATTCCACCCGCCAATCATTGCAAAAACCGCACATACTGCATATACTTTAGCTAAATAAATACCTATTTTTTCGATAGATTTACTTTTGCCTTTAAAAGCAATGGGAATATAATACATCGGTCCGCCCGAAACAGTGCCGTCAGGGTTTGTTTTACGGAATTTTACACCGAGCAGAACTTCTGAAAACTTTAATGCCATAGAGAAGAAACCGGCAACTATCATCCAAAAAATAACGCCCGGCCCGCCGATTGAAACAGCTGCTGCCGAACCTGCA
Source organism: uncultured bacterium (assembly GCA_902803165.1). Lineage (GTDB taxonomy): Bacteria > Cyanobacteriota > Vampirovibrionia > Gastranaerophilales > Gastranaerophilaceae > CAG-196. Next base: position 4,918 of record CADCOS010000084.1, read on the forward strand.
ACATTGCCGATTCCTGCCGATGCGGATATTGTTGCACTTAATGCCTGAAACGAAGATAATTCGCCTTTTTTCTTTCTTTGATATCCGCTTGGATTATCGTGTTTGTATTTGTTTGTAATTAATTTTATTGCGTGTTTAAAGCCCCAAATTCCTATAAAGCCTGTTCTAACGGTAAAAAACAGTGCAGCTGTAATTAAAAGTGCAACAAGGAATTCTATTTTAACTCCGTTTATGGTAACGGACGAAAAAATTATCCCTGAAACCTTATCGGCAATCGGAGCCAACGCGCTATCTATTACGGCATCAATATTCATAAAATTATATTACAATAAACAAGCTTATTTTCAAAACCTCTGTGATATAATCTCTTTATGAAAGAATTTGTGGTTAAAACTCTCAATACTGATGATATTGAATCAGAAATTGAAAAAATAGGATTCGATTCAAGTTATATAAATAAGGCGGCAGACAAGTGTAAATTTGTTAACTTGAAAATATTTGATTTGATTCCCGCACAAGCAAATATACTAAAGCAAACAGCTTTGTCTGTAGGCGCAGACTGCGCTACAAATAAGAATGTTATAACGGGCAATTGCGAACGCTCTGATGTGATTTTATCGGGCAGTATTTCACATATAAAAAAAATATCCGAGAAATTGAAGCAGCAGCCGTTTTTGTTAAAAGATTTGGCTGACAAACTATTGTCATCTGTTGTTTATAAGAAAGAACGAACAAAAATTGTCGGTATAGTAAACGTAACTCCGGATTCTTTTTCAGACGGGGGAATGTATTTAAATCCAAAGGATGCAATTTCTCACGCAATATCTTTGGTGGAAGACGGAGCCGATATGCTTGATATAGGAGCTGAAAGTACTCGCCCTTATTCAACAGGTGTTCCGTTTGATATTCAGATTGAGCGGTTGCTTCCGGTATTAAAAGGTTTAAAAAATATAAATGTACCAATAAGTGTTGATACAAGGAGTTCTCTTGTTGCAGAAGCGGTTTTGGATAACGGTGCTTCCATAATAAATGATGTATCAGGACTTTCTTATGATCCCAGAATAGCCGATATAGCCGCAAAATATAATGCAGCCGTAATAGTTCAACACTCAAACGGAGAACCTGAAAATATGCAGGATAATCCGGTGTATAGTGATGTTGTTGAAGATATTTACTTTAGTTTAAGAAATAAAATTGAACTTGCTAAATATAAGGGCTTAAAAGATATAATCGTCGACGTAGGAATCGGATTTGGAAAAACAAAAGAAGATAATTTTACATTATTGAACAGAATTGAAGAATTTTATTCACTGGGCTGTCCGGTTATGGTTGGAGTATCAAGAAAGTCTCTTTTAGGATTAAGTGACAGCGGCAACAATGATTTAAAAGACGCTTTGTCTTTAGCCGTTTCTTATCCTTTAATGCAGAAAAAAGTTGATTATTTAAGAGTTCACAACGTAAAACTTCACAAACAATTACTCGACTTGACTATTTAAATTATACCCTGTTGTCGGATTTTAATATTAACAAAATAGCTTAGTATTAAAGTACGAATTATCAGGAATAGATTTATGAGTATAGTAAAAGATTTTTATTTTATGTTGTTTATTTTTATGCTGATTTGTTGTTTTGCCGGCAGAATTTATACTTTAAAAAAAGAATTAGCGGAGCAAAAAAATTATTTTATAAATACATTAAATCACGATTTAAAGGTTTCTATTCTGGCAAATTTAAGAGGTATAAATCTTCTTTCGGAGAATGTATTATCACAGGATGAATTGACGGAACTTTTGACAGAATTAAAAAGCGGGTGTGAATATTCAATGAATATGGTATCAATGCTTTTGAATTCATTAGCGGAAGAAAAACCGGTTTTAACGCTTGAAAGTTTAAGTTTGCCAGCAATGTTGGCTAAAATAATCATAAATAAAGAAACGGATACAAAATTAAAAAATCTTAAATTTATATCCAAAATATCAAATTGCTGTGTATTTGCCGATAGTAAATTTCTGTTAAAAATTCTTGATATAATTACTTCAAAAGCAATAGAAGAATCAAAAAGGGATTCTGAAATACTTTGTTTAATAACAAAAAATAATAAAAAATGTCAGCTGTTAATAAAATATAAGAATACAAGTATCAATAAAAACTTTAAAAGAACTCCTTTATTTTCAACAGTAGGAAATAATATAAAGATAAAATTTTGCAGCAAGATTATTAAATCGCTGGGAGGAAATTTTAAAATTTGCACTGATTCTAATTCTTCGACTATCTTAACAATTGAACTTCCGATTTACAATGAAAAACAGTGTATAAAAATGCCTGTATCATATATTTTGAAGCCATATCAGTAAATATTGCACAAGTAAATTGTAAACAATTTTGTTTTTTAGGCTAGCTTTATTAAAAAAAAATGTTAACATGGATATAAAAGCAGTGCGGGGATAAAGTTATTTAAAAGTTTTGTAAATTTTTTTTAACCAACTTAAAAAAAATGTCAATTTTTAAATCCGAATTGTTTTTATATTATAGTGTAGTCAGAAGGCAGTTTAGTGAATAAGAATAAAACGGAAATCAGTAATATTAATAATCTGAATAAAGTTAGCAGACAAAAAAATGTAACTTCTCCGATAATTCAGGAAAATCTGGTATCAAAAGTTAATGAGTTAACTTTCAATTCAGCTGCAAATCAGCCTCCTCTGAGGCAGAATCGATCATATCGAAGTGACAGTTTATCTTCGTTTGATTATCGCTACATTACTGATAAATTGCTAAAAATTGATAATATAGAATCAATTAACGAATTGTACAATAGCATTAATTCTTTAATTACTAATACAATAGGTTCAGATTTTTATGCTATAGGGTTGTTTAAAGAGCAATCGAATTGTATAAACCTTCGTCTGCGAGACAAAATGGGGAATACTTATTCAACAAAAATCTTTATGAAAGATAAGGATAATCCGATTGTTCAAGTTTTTACAAATCACAAGTCAATGTTTGTCGAAAAACATGATTACTTAAAACTGAATTATTATAAAAACACATCAACTGTAATATTGCCGTTACTTTCTGCCAATAAATGCATAGGCGTATTTATAATGGAAGATAAGCATGCTCGTCAAGATGAAATTATTTATGCTCTTATTGCAAAATATACGGCGCTGGTAATTCATAATTTAGAGTTGACAGAAAAGAGTGAAGAATTTGTTAACACCGATACTTTGACACTTCTATACAATCACCGCGGATTCCAAGAGTTATTATCAAATGAAATTGCTCGTTCTCAGACAACAAAACAGCAATTATCTGTCATTATGATGGATATTAACAATATTACTAAAATCAACAGAGAACAAGGTCACGCAAAAGGTGATGAAGTAATTAAACTGGTTGCGGAAAAAGTGCGTCAAAATGTCAGAGAAGGTGATATCGCAGGCAGATATGGCGGAGATGAAATTGCAATTATTTTACCGAAAACATCTTCCGACAGAGCTAAATATTTGGCAGAATATTTGACCTATTCTTTGTCATGTTGTTTTATAGATAATATCGGACCGATAAAAGTTTCTGTCGGTGTCGCGACTTATCCTGATTGTGCGGAAGATAAAGAAAAGCTTCTGCTGCTGGCTGAACAAGCTATGTATATTTCTCAGGCAAAAGGATATAAAGACGGCATGTCTGCGATAATAAGTTCAAGTGACTTCAATTTCTGGGATGATGTTGCATTAAAATCTTATGCTGAAGTTGTTTCAAAACGACATGCTCAATTAGGTATAAATTTTGAAGAAGAATTGATTACAAAATTCCATTCGGATCATAACCTTTCAGGAACAAAGATTCGTGAGATTGCAACCTCTCTTGCGGGAGCAATTGATGCAAAAGACACATATACTAAAGGTCATTCAACCTCTGTTTCAAAATATTCTGAAGCGCTTGCAAGAGCTATTAATCTGCCGGAAGATGAGGTTGAGAGAATCGCACTTGGGGCTCTATTGCACGATGTCGGTAAAATCGGTATTCCTGAAACCGTTCTGAGAAAAGAAGGCCCGTTATCGAATGAAGAATGGGAAATAATGAAACAACATCCTGTTATAGGTGTTGAAAAAGTATTACAGCCAAATCCTAATTTAAGAGACCTGATTCCTATTGTTAAGTACCATCATGAAAGAATTGACGGAACAGGATATCCGGAAGGATTAACAGGTGATAAAATCCCGTTAGCGGCTAAAATTGTGGCCATAGCAGATACGTATCATGCGCTTACAAGTGACAGACCTTACAGAAAAGGTATGGACTTAGAAAAAGCCGTTTCAATTCTGGAAGAAGGTGCAGGTACACAATGGGATAGTGATTTAATAAGAACATTTATTCAAATAGCACCTTCATTGGGAATACAATAGAGATGTGTGTGCGGAAAAGCTCTGTTTTTCCGTAAACTCTGATTGTAATAATTTTTATTCAAAAAGGGAATGACAATTTGTCATTCCCTTTTGTAGTGCGTGTTTATAAAATTTAATAATATGTTACTTAGAAGTTAGTTTATATACAATACCTGCAACAATACCGGCAGCAAGGTTTGTAAGAGCAGTGATTCCAATAATTTTCATTGTTGCTGCTCCCATTACAAACAAACCGCATGCAACTGCAGGGTTAAATGCTCCGTAGCACAAGCCTGCTGTTGCAAAAGCTCCGACAGTTACTGTCGCACCTATTGCAAGACCAAAATAGGAGTTCCCGTTTGTATCTTCTGAAGTTGCTGTGTGAAGAACAACATAGCAGAGTGCAAATGTAAATAAAAATTCGGCTAAAATAAGAATTTTTAATCCGAATGTTTCAGGAGCTGCTTCAGGAACAGTTACCAATTGAGTTACGGTATATGCTGCCAGTGCTGCACCTAAACATTGTGCTATCCAATAAGGAATAAGATCTTTCCAGCTTAAAGCGCCCCTTACGGCAGCCGCTATAGATACAGCAGGGTTATAGTGAGCACCTGAAACGTGACCTCCCGCATAAACAAATACCATTAATACAAAACCTATTGCAATCGCCGGAATTACGCCTTCAGCTGATGAAAATACAGCGCAACCGACTGTAAGAATTAAAAAGAAAGTCCCTATTAATTCCACAAAACATTTTTTCAATAATTCTTTCATATTTCTCTCCTTACACACTACGCAGTTATTCTAACATATTTTATTTATGTTGTAAATTCATGCATTATACAACCTGTTTAAGCGCAGTATAAACCTCTTTGCTTATTACGCCGTTGTTAACATCTTCATTGATAATCGAAAGGGCTTCTTCTTTTGACAGTTCCGGTTTATAAGAACGAGATTCGGTCAAAGCAGAATATTTATCAGCAGCTGCAAGAATTTGTGAATCGATTCCATAATCATAATAACTGTTTATAGCGGGATAACCGTTTCCTTCCGGCAATTGGTGATGATACTTAACTAAATCAAGCGCATGCTTGCTCAAGCCTTTTCCTTTTAAAAGTTCATACCCGATTTCCGAATGCTGTTGTATTGTTTCCCATTCATTTGGAGTTAATTGATCTTTTTTATTCAAAATGTTATCAGGAATTAAAACTTTCCCGTAATCGTGGTACATCGCCGCTTCTTGTAAATCTTTAAGATTTACTTCTTTTTTCATATTTTCAGGCAAAACTGAATATATTTTAGCGGCTATAAGTCTTGTTTCTTGTAAATGTCCTTTTTTTAGTTCGGAAAAAGCTTTCTCATTGACTTTTAGCGGAATATTGTATTCATCCAATATTTCCATAACCCTCGGGTTTGATCTTGCGGCTGCAATAATTTCTTCCTTAGAGCCATATCTGTCAGACTGAGGATTTGTGACGAAACTGTCATTACCAAACGGATTAATTTTAGGAGCGTATGTTTGATTGCTCCTAAATCCTATTGAGGGAATATTAAATTGTATAGGAAAATTGTTGATGTAAGACATTTAACCGTTTTTTAATATAATTGCTACACTATAGTTTTCACACTATATTAATAACAAGTTTTTTTTTAATGAAAAATTGACTAAAATAAAGCAAATGTTAAATTTTATTAATATTATGATAAAATCAAATTATAAAAGAGGATTTTAAGATGAAAAAATTATTTAGTTTACTGATATTTTTGCAGCTTTGTGTTTCGGCGGTTTTTGCGGATGAAATCAGATTTATTCAAGTTGACGGTCTGAAGTACAATCCGAAAAGCGAAGCATCTGTAAAAGCCTTTGACAGTATGATTGAAAGTATTAATAAGCAAAAAAATGTCGATTTTGTAATTTTTTCCGGAGATAATATAGCAAAACCTGATAAAGAATATTTAAAAGAGTTTTTAAAATCTGCAAAACAGTTGAATTCACCTATATACATTGCTTTAGGAAATAAAGATATAAATAAGAAAAAAGGATTAGGGAAAACAGAATATATGAAAACATTTAGGAAAAATATTCGTTTTCGTTCCTTTATGAAAAATCCTAATTATTCATTTATTCAAAAAGACGTAATTTTTATAGTTGCAGACGGTTCAAAAGAATTCGTTGCGACACCGAACGGCTATTATAAATCAGAAACCATAGAATTGTTAAAAAATAAGTTGGAAAAAAGTAAAGGTAAAAATGTTATAATTATCCAGCACTTCCCTGTAGTTCCGCCTTCAATAAAAGACGGTTATTTGACATACAAGGCTGAAGAATATTTAAATCTGATTTCTCAATATCCAAATATAAAAGCTGTTTTCTCCGGATTATTCGGTGTTAATGACGAACGGAATGTAAAAGGGGTTTTGCATGTTTCAACGGAAAGCGCTCCGACGTATAGAGTTGTTGATATTATAGATTGTGAAACTCAAAATCCTGTAATATGGTCGTCTGTGGTTCAATAAAAGGTATTATGAAAAAAATATTATTATTTTTAATATCGATTTATCAGAAAATATCTTCTTTAACTCCGTCAAGATGCAGGTTCTATCCGACATGCTCAGAGTATACAAAGCAAGCTATAGTAAAGTACGGAATTATAAAAGGTGGTTGGCTTGGCGTAAAAAGGATTTGCCGATGCCATCCATTAAATGAAGGCGGGTACGATCCTGTTCCCTAGATTGTCTATATAATTCTCGCTTCTTTTGCTTTAGGAGTAATATGAAGTTTGTAATCATTCCTTTCAAGAAAATCTCTAAAAAGCATATCATAAGTTTTGTGTATTGATTCGAACCTGTCTCTTATAAGAGGCGGCCATTTTAAGTCATCTTTAACAAGAAATTTTCGGCTTACTACAATTTTATATGTTTCTTGCAGATCAATTGGTTCAAACTGCTTTGTAATTTTGTTTCTTACCCTTACCGCATCTGTAAGTTTACCTTCAATTCTGCCTTTTAAAATGTCATCAATCATGGTTCTGTTAATTTGAACATCAGACCAATGCATAATTGTATTTCTTGTCGGGGCTTTAAGGTTTTCACGAACATTTTCTATAATCATTTCTGCCAGTTCTTCGCCTTTAACATCACCTATTTTTAAATCTGATAAATCTTCGCTTACACCGTCAAATACTTTCATAACTCGCAAATTGTCAGCTCCGTTTTTCAAGCCTCCTCTGATTGCAGAGGACTGTATTCCGAGAGCAAAGATATCTTTATTGATATTATGTTTAATTTCGGATTTTATAACGCTTGTTAAATAGTTCATCAAATAACTGTTGCTGTATCTGATTTCATTACCGTAAGTCAATTTGTCCAAACCTTTTTCAACACTGCCTTCTTCTGTAAGAAGTTTTTCCGCTTCACTTAAAATTAAGGATTTAAAATTGTCATCTTGCATTAAGCGTTCTTTAAGGTCATCATCTTTTATTCCCAGATTGTTTAAAACTTTTTCCGTTGCATTTGGTAATGCTGATTTTCTTCCTTCGACATTTGATTCTGTCTTTACTTCATCCAGGGTTATTAAAGGTTTTAAGTCTTTTTCAAAACATTCATTTAAAAATAATTGGAACGGATGTTTTTCAAGCCCGTCTGCAAGAGTTGTTGCCGTAAAATACGGTGTCATTGTTGCTTTAATAAAGTCTCCTTTGTCATCAAATTCAAAATTGATTGCTTTTATCATTTCATTATCTTTACCTAATGAATTTATACTTGTTTTGCCTATGTTTGACTGTGTATTTTTATGGTCATGTCCGTTCAATATATGATTAATTTGAGGCACATTTTTTTGAACAATTTCCGAAAGTTTTGCACCCATGTGTGACATTAAAATAACTGCACCTTTAGGGTATTTTTCTTTAAAAACATCGACTTCATCTTTTATTGATTTAATAGTACCTTGCAAATCTTTTTCTTCAAGGCTGGTATCTTTTCTGTTTGAATTGTCATAAAATTCCAAACCTTCACACAGTCCGGGATTGTAGAAATCCATACTTGGTATTGTTGCGCTGACAAACAAAATATGGTGGGTTAAATCGGGATTTTTGTCATCAGGAATTGCGTACACTTGTGATTTAACAATATTATCGTTACCTTCCATTGCCTGTTTTATAGCGGGAGATTTTTCAAGATTTACGTTTGTTATAACCGATTTCATAGGATTCTTTTTCATAACGCCGAGAATAAAATTCGTACCGGCATCAAGACAATGATTTCCCATTGTGTATAAAACTTCCAACGGTGAAACCTTGTTGCCGTCTGAATGTTTGCTTCCTTCTTTTGCGGCAATAGAACGAATATGGTCGATGGTTTTTAAAAGTGCCGCATTTTGCAAGTCACCGTTTTTCATTTCAGGATGTGTAATAAATCCTGATTTTGACGGGTTAATAAACCAATCCCCCACAATTGTAAATAGGTTTAAGGTGCTTCTTTCACCTGATTTTGGGAAAATTTCCTTTGCGTTATTTTCTACCGTTTTTATTAATCTCGGAAGACTCATGACGTTACCATGATTATCAGCCGTTGCTAAGATATTAACTCTCGCTGCGTTAAAATTCGGATTGTAGGACTGTACTTTGTTTAGCATTATTTAACTCCGTTAAAAAATATATATGACTAACTAATTTTTATAAAACACATAAAAAAAATTTTTGCTAGTAGTTTTGTAATTAATTCATTTAATTAAAAATTTTGATTTTAAATTTAATATTCTTTTGTAGGATTTCATTACTTTGTCTTTAAGATATGTGTCATTTTCAACAATTTTACATAATTTGTTAATCAAATCAATTGTTTCGGAATCGGAATTTCTGAATATAAACATATCCAACCCCGCATCTATTCCCATGATGCAGGCTTCTAAACTTCCGTATTTTTGTACCCCTTTCATGACCATATCATCCGATATAATCACCCCTTCGTAGTTTAATTTGTTTCTCAGATATCCGATGGCTTTTTTACTTAGAGAAGATGGGGTTTCTTCCTTATCAAAGCACGTGCAATGCAAATGTGCTGCCATTATCATTTCAATATTATCATTGATTGCATGAACGAACGGTTTTATATGAATTCTTTCCATTTCTGTCAAAGTTTTATCAATAACGGGCAGTGTTAAATGGCTGTCTTTGTCAGCATCGCCGTGTCCCGGATAATGTTTAACGCATGGGATAATTCCGTATCGGCGCATTTTAGAGGTAAAAATATTATACCCGTTTATCACATCATCAGGGTTATCGGCAAAAGAGCGTTCGCCGATAATAGGATTGTCAGGATTGGTGTTGACATCTATGCAAGGAGCAAAATTGAGGTTAAATCCCCAATTTGCAAGTTCTTTTGCTATTTCTTCAGATTGGGTATTTAAAAGTCCTTGTTCATAGGCGTACTTTGGCGATAATCGTTTAGTCCGTATATTTTCTGTTCTTTCAACTCTTCCTCCCTCTTGGTCAACGGAAATAAACGGTGGAACAATAGCTGATTCTTTTATAGTCTGTATATCTTCTTTTAATTTATCTTCAGAGGTTATATCTTTGGTAAAAAATATAACTCCGCCTAACCCTTTTTTTAAAGCTTCAAAAGGATTATCAAGTCCCAAAATAAACATTTGATAAACAAATTTTTCCATACATTAATCATACATTTAAGTGATTTGAAATTGCAACTTTTTAATATAATTAAATTAGGGTATAATAAATTTATAAAGTATCGGAGTGAATAATGAAAAAAGTTTTTATATGGGTTTTAACGGGAATATTTTTGATGTCGGCTATATGCTTGGATGTATCTGCCGCAAAAAAAGCAGGCAAACTTTCTAAAGAAGCTGTTCAGCAGATGTCTGACGATATTGACAATATAACTAAAAAAATATACGGAAGAGCTTTGCTTTCTCCTCAAGACAATGAAACCCTTATAGGAATTAAAATTCAGCTTGATAATTCAATGCTGGCGGCAACTTCAACAGAATTGGCACCTTTGTATTATAAAGCAGGTAATGTTTATAAGCTGCGCGACATGAAATCCGAAGCAATTGAATGTTATCAAACAGTTTTGGAAAACTTTTCGGATACAGCACTTGCACCAAAAGCAAAGGCAGCTTTAGCGGAATTGGGAGTAACAATTGATAACCCTTCCGAAACTGCAGGCGAAGAGGAAAAAGAGGAAGACGACGCTATTTAGCAATAGAGTGTGAGGCTTTTTTTACAAAAGATATTGCTTCATCAATGTTATTAACATCTCCGCTAATTTGAGCTTCTTTTAATGCGTCAATTATTTCACCAAGTTTGTGTGACGGAGAAATATTCAAAATTTTCATTATTTCGTTACCGTCTAATAATTTTGGCAGAGGTTTTAAAGATTCTTTTTTGTCAAAATAAAATTTTAGTAATTTGTCTAACCCTTCTATATTTGATTTTATTATTTCTTCTGTAATATCCTGCCCTCTTGCGGAAAGCCTGTCTGCTTTTGCAAGATAAATGTTATCAATAACATTGTCTCCTGTTTTTCTTAAATATCTCATCATGACTTTTTCGCTTAATTCAGGTGAGGCTATTACGTTAGACGGATAAATATGATTTTTTATCATAAATGAAATATATTCGATTTGTTTTTTTGAGAATTTTAAATCCCGCAGAATAGGAACACACATTTTTGCACCAACATCATCATGTTTGATAAATCGGTGTCTTCCGGTTGTTTCTTCTATTGTCCAAGTTGAAAATTTGCCTAAATCGTGGAGAAATCCGGCTAGTTTTAAATGATTAATACGCGGAAAACCGCCAAAATCCGTTTTATTCAAATGCTCCTGTTCTTGAGGGGAAGCTTCTTGGTATAAAAATTCAATGTTCCTGACAGTTTCAATTAAATGGTGGAATAAATCCAAATGATGATGACTGTTTGGAGGAACTTGTTTAAATTCTTTTACGCAAGGAAAAATATCTTCTAAAATCCCGAATTCATCCATTAAAAGAAGCGTCTTTGAACAATATTCTCCGCCGAACAGTTTCATAATTTCGTACATTATACGTTCTTTTGAAGGCAGCAAAATAAGATTTTTATATTTTGTGATTGCATTTTTTAAATCTTCAGTAGGTTCAAATCCCGTAACTGCGATAAACCTAAATGCTCTTAAAATTCTCAGAGGATCTTCTTTAAAATTTTCATCTTTTATGTGAGAAAGAATTTTGTTTTTGATATCATTTCTGCCGTTCAACGGATCTATAAACTCTTTTGTTTTTAAATTGTATGCAATAGCATTAATTTTGAAATCTCGTCTTTGTAAGTCTTCTTCAATAGTATTTCCTTGAAGTTCAGTAACGTCAATATAATTAACTTTATCGGAAAGGACAACTCTGTATATTTTATTTTCTTCATCAAGAGGGATAAACGTTCCGTCAAAATCTTGTTCTAATTTATGCGCAAAATTTTCTGCCCCTTTTATAGCAATATCACGGTCAACAATCGGTTCTTTGCCCATTAAAAAATCTCTGACCGCTCCTCCGACCAGATAACCTTCATTTATTTTTGATAGTATAAAATCATCCTTTAAATTCATAAACTATGTTTCCAAGAGTTACAATTACGGCTGTTTCAGCTTTCAAAATCAAATCCCCCAGCGTTATCAGAGGAAGATTTCTGGATTTAAATAAATCAAATTCTTTTTGCGAAAATCCGCCTTCAGGTCCTATTATAACAAGTATTTTTTCTCCTTTTTTGATAGGATTTTGGGTTAAATAATTCTTTAATGAGATTTCCGTTGAGCGTTCGGCAAGTACAAGAATTTTATCGAAATTTTTGTTTAAAACCGTATTCAAATCAGTTATTTCATTGCAAAAAGGAATCTTAGCTCTTTCACATTGCTTAGAAGCTTCATACATGATTTTTTGCCACTTTTCAACCTTTTTATTGAGCGCATCTTTCGGAACGGCGCAATTATCCGTTAAAACGGGAAAAATTTCTCTTACGCCAAGTTCAGTCGCCTTTTCAATTATCGTTGTTTGAGAATCGCTTCTCAATGGACTTTGGGCTAAATATAAATCAAAATCCAAATCCCTTTTTGACAGGTAAAATTTTTGAATGTTGCAAATGATTTCTGTGTTAGAAATTGATTCAATAATTGTTTCATATTGTATTTGATTCTCATCAATAAGCAGGAGTTTTTCTCCCGCTCTTGCCCTAAGTGAGCGGGCTATATGACGATAATTCTCATTATCGGATATTGTAATTTTATCTCCGGATTTAGTTTCGGATTTAATAAAAAAGTGCGGCATTTATTCTACTTCCATCTTTTTAAATTTAATCATAAGATTCGTAAACATTATTACACAAAGAATTATAGACGAAACAATTAAACCGTACCAGAAACCTTTAAGATTTAATTTGTAATAAAATGCGAAAGTACAGCCTAAAGGTATTGCAACGAGCCAATATGCAATGAAATTCGCCCACATTATAATACTTGTTTGTTTCAATCCTCTAAAAATTCCTGCAAGAGCCGCTTGCAGTCCGTCGAATATTTGGAAGAAACATAGAATATAAACAACAGGGACACCGATTTCTATTAAGTATAAATCTTTTGTAAACAAGCTCAATATAATTCCAGGAGCTATTGCTACACAAATTGCTGATAGCGCCATAAATATTACGGAAATAGAAAGTCCTGTGTAAGCATATTTTTTTAATTCCGAATATTCTTTTGCACCGTTTGAAAATCCGACTTTTACGGCGGTTGCGTTACCTATTGCAAGCGGAACCATAAATGAAACGGTTGTTATTGTGCAAACTATATTTTGTAATGCTGCATAGGCGCCGGAAATTCTTCCCATAAGGACTGTTATCAAATTAAAAGCGACAAATTCTATCATAATGGCAAAAGAAGAGGGAAGTCCGACTTTTAGCATATCCTTGTAATAACCTCTGTCATTGCTGTTTTTGACCTTAACTTTCTTGAAACAGTACAAAAATAAAACTATTCCCATAAAATATCTTACCAATAAACTCGCTATTGCAAGTCCGGGAGTACCCATTTCGGGAATTATTCCCCAGCCGAAGACAAAAATTATATTTAAAATAACATTTAAAAATATACAAAATATCGTTAACAAATTAGGAAACATAACAATTTCAAACGCTTGAAGAAATTCTTTTGCCATACAGTGCAAATATCCTCCAAAGACTGAAAATGCTGTAATAAAGAAATAATCTTTAATTAACGGGGTTAAATTTTGTGAAAAACCTAATTTACCAATAAACGGTATAAATAAAAGTATAGCTGCCGAAATTATGACAGAAAGAACAGCAGTGAACCTTAAAGACGGGTAGAAATATTTTTCCGGATTTTTTCCTGCGCCTCTATAATTTGATAAAATCGGCGAGATGCTTACTAAAATTCCGATTCCAAAAGTTGTTATGCAATTTATAATAGCAGTTGCAAGGCTTATTGCCGCAAGTGTATCTGTCGAATGTCTTCCCGCAACAATTACGTCCCCCACGCCGATTAAAATAAATCCTAAATTTCCCATTATAATCGGAGCGGCTATTTTTGATATTTCGCTAATGTATTTTGAATAAGTTTTTTGCATAAGTTAATTCTATAATAAACCTAAATAATTGTCTTTAGTAAATTCAGTTATAAATTAGTGTTAATAATGTTTATTAATTTGATAAATTATTTATAATGAAATATTATTAGTAATATGGAAAAAAATATTTATACATTTTGGGAGCCAAAAAGCAATATTCCAGAATACCTAAAGTTATGCATAAAAACTTGGGAAAAATTTCTTCCGAATTTCAATATTATTATTTTAGATTATTCTAACTTAAATGATTATTTGGAAAAAGATTTTTATGATAAGTATTTGTATTCGAACTTTACTCTTCCACAGCAATCAGATGCAATAAGGGCTGCTATATTATATCTTAATGGTGGGATATGGCTTGATATTGATACAATAATAACTTCAAGTAAATTCCTGTCGCTCATTGATAATCAAAAAGATTTTTCATTGATAAAGAATCATATATGTTTTATAAACGCAAACAATACTTCACAAGTTTTACATAATTGGGTTGAGGATATTAAAACAAACATACGGCTACATAAAGAATATGCTCCAAATATTTTGAAAAAATATATTGATAGAAAAAATTATAAAAATTTTATAAGATGGGATTATTTGGGAAACAGTATTTTGAATAAATATTCAGATGACATATTTCATATAAATGACAATTATGAACAAATTTTTCCTGAAATAAAATATTGCGATAAACATTTTATTAAACAAACTAAAAGATATAAATATTTTTATTTTGAACAAAATTTTTCTGAAAATGTTTTAGAAAATAGTAATGGTATTATTTGTTTACATAATTCGTGGACACCAAAAAAATACAAAAATATGCCGGCACAAGAATTTTTGAATCAAAAATGTATGCTTTCAGGGATTCTAAATTATCTGTTGGATTAATTCTACTTAATATTATGTACCGCAGTAACGACAATTTCAGCAGCTTCTTCGGGTTTAATGTTAGACATTTCTTCAGTTTCACGTATTTTGAATTCAACAAGACCTTCATTTATTGTCTTACCAACCGTAATTCTGTAAGGGAATCCTATTAAGTCAGCATCTTTAAATTTAACACCGGCTCTTTCGTCTCTGTCATCTATTACAGCTTCAACTCCGTGTTTTACAAGTGTGTTATAAATATCTTCCGCAACTTTCATCTGAAGTTCGTCTTTTGTGCTTACCGGAATTATAACAGCGTGATATGGTGCTATTGCAAGCGGCCATTTTATACCATGTTCGTCATGATGAGCTTCAACGGCGGCAGCCGCTGTTCTTGAAATACCGATACCATAGCAGCCCATTATATACGGTTTCGTTTTTCCGTCAATGTCTGTATAAACAGCGTTCATAGGCTTAGAGTATTTTGTTCCGAGTTGAAAAATATTACCCACTTCGATACCTCTTGTAACTTTTAACGGTTTTCCGCATTGAGGACAAAGTTCTCCCGCTTCAACCAATCTGATATCAGTTACAATTTCCGGCATTTTTATATCAACTCCAAAATTTGCACCAACCATGTGTTTGTCTTTTTGGTTTATTCCGACAACAAAGTTTTTTAAATCCTTAACTGTCTCGTCGGCTACAAATGTTACAGGAAAACCATTGTATTCTTTTAAACCGTTAGGACCTATAAATCCTTTCTCTGCATCAAATCCGTTTAATGTCATCATCTCTTCAATTTCGCCGGCTGTTGCAATTCTTATATCAAGACCGCCCACAGCATTCATAAGTTTCGTTTCTTCTACATTCTTGTCTGCTCTAATAAGCGCAAGAACAGGCTTTTTATCTACTATATAGAGAAGTGATTTCAGGATTATCGTAGACGGAATGTTTAAAAATTCACAAAGTTCTTCAATAGTATGAGTATTCGGTGTGTCAATAACTTCCGCCTTATTCCATTTACCAACTGTATCGGCTGCAGGAAGCTTTGATACCGCATGGTTAGAGTTTGCCGAATAGTCGCAGCTATCACAGTAAAATACATCATTTTCACCCGCATCAGTGTCTGTTATAACCATAAATTCATGGCTTACGCTTCCGCCGATTGCACCGGAGTCGGACTGAACTGCTTTTGTTTCCAAGCCGCAGCGTTTGAAAATTTTTGTATAAGCATTCCACATATTTTGATATTCTTTATCCAAATCCTCTTGAGATGTTGCAAAGCTGTAAGCATCTTTCATAATAAATTCTCTGCCTCTTAAAAGCCCGAATCTCGGTCTTCTTTCGTCACGGAATTTCGATTGGATTTGGTATAAATTTACAGGTAATTGTTTGTAAGATTTAAGGCTGTCTCTTGCAATTGATGTGATAATCTCTTCGTGAGTAGGTCCGAGACACATCTCTCTGCCGTGTCTGTCGGTGAGTCGCATTAATTCACCGCCATAAGCTCCCCAACGTCCTGATTCTTCCCAAAGCTCTTTTGGCTGCACAAAAGGCATCAGAAGTTCTTGTGCGCCCGCTTTGTCCATCTCTTCTCTTACAATTGTTTCAACTTTTTTCAAAACTCTCCACATAAGCGGCAAGTAATTATAGACTCCGCTTGTCAGTTTTCTTATAAAACCGGCTCTTACAAGTAATTTATGTGAAATAACTTCCGCATCTGACGGAAACTCTCTTAACGTCTGAACAAATAATTTTGACATTCTCATAATAAATATATCCTCTTTTCTTTTTAATAATATTATCATAAAAATAATGATTCAAATTGCATTAATTAAACGTACATTTAATTTATGCAATTTTATTTGGTACTTTCTTTGACCGCAAAGAAAGTACCGCAAAGAAACTCCACAAGCTCGAACTGCGCTCATTAGCCAATTGTAACGCTCAACCTGAGGAAGTGAACTCGCTTCGCTCAGACAGCACTTCCTTTGTTGCTGTTTCGCTAACATTGGCTATT